>CAZQHA010000283.1:0-6289 GCA_964592795.1 uncultured Planctomycetaceae bacterium
CGCTCGCGAAGCGGATGTTCGCGGCGGCGATGTCTTCCGCCGTCAGTTCGTTGGCCGGCGTTCCTGTGCCGCCAGACGGTCCTCCTCGTCGCCGCGGCCGAGACCGGACGCACGATCAACATCAAGAAGGGCCAGTTCCTCGCGCCGTGGGACCTCGCGAACGCGACGAAGAAGTGCGAGCAGTCCGGCAACCAGAACTTGATCGTGACCGAGCGCGGCGTGTCGTTCGGCTACGGGCGGCTCGTCGTCGACATGACGAGCTTCGCGCACCTGACCAAGACCGGACACCCGGTCGTGTTCGACGCGACGCACTCGGTGCAGGAGCCAGGGGGCCTCGGCGACAAGTCCGGCGGCGACCGCACCAAAGTGCCCGCGCTCGCGCGCGCCGCGGTCGCGACCGGTGACGTCGACGGGCTCTTCTTCGAGGTGCACCCCGATCCGGACCGCTCGCCGTCCGACGGACCGAACATGGTGAAGCTCGACGAGTTCCCGGCGGTGATCGACACGGTGCTCGCGATCCACAGAGCGGTGCGAGGTCGTACCGGCTGAATCGGATGAAGCCCATCCTCGCGATCGCACTCCTCTTGTCGCTCGTCGCCACGTGCGACACGCCCCCCAAGCGCAACCTCCAGGAAGGCGAGTCGCTCCCCGGCGAGATGTTGCGCGTCCTGGGCGACTACGAGGACGCGTGGCGTCGCAAGGACCCGGCCCAGCTCGCGAGCCTCTTCGTCGACGACGGCTTCGTGCTGCCGAGCGGGCATCCTCCGGTGCGCGGGCGCACCGCGATCCGCGAGTACTACACCGGCAAGGGCGGGCCGCTCGCGCTGCGCGCGATCGCGTGGGCTTCGAGCGGCTCGGTCGGCTACATCATCGGCGGCTTTGCGCGCGAGCGCGGCAGCGAGGACGAGGGCAAGTTCACGTTGACCCTGCGGCGCGACGAGTACGGCAAGTGGTGGATCGTGTCCGACATGGACAACGGGAACCGCCGGTAGGAGCGGAATCCGATTCGCGCGCGCGTGCGCATCGAGAACTCCGTGCGCGATCGCGTGCTCCCTCCGCGACGCTCACGTCGAGCGATCGGGAAGCGCGCGCTCAGACGGCGCCGAATCGCGTCGAGCGCGCTCTCGCGTGCGAATTCCTTTCGCGGTCCAAGCCCGCTGGCGCGCGTCTGTAACACTCGCTGCAGCGCTCGCGCCTAACACGTTGCTCCGCGCGCGATTCGCGAAAAACGACAGCGGGCCGCCAAAAACTAGGCGTCCGCGGTTTGCCCGAATGCAACTTCGCATGTATCCTTCCGCGCTCTGAAGATGACACGACAAGGGCAAACCAGCTGAGAGGCTGGGACGCAAAGCCACGGGCCCCCGATCCAGATCGAGGGCAGCCGAGCTACCGAAAGTCGTCGCTCCGATCCCGGACGTCATCCCAGGGGCAGACGGAATTCATTCCGCCTCGGGTCTGAGACGTAGGGTCGGGGAGTTTCCAACCTCCCTCCCTCCGTATCGCTCGGCCTTCCGGCACCGCGCCGGAAGCCCGGGCGACTCTCGCGATCCGTGCGCGGCTGGATTCCTGGCACGAGCATCCAGGAACATGACGAGACTGCGCGATCGCGAAGGACTTCCGCACACGCCGCCGGCGAAACCCGCCGGCGCGCGCGCGCCGATCGCGTTCTCCGACTGCGTTGGTGACTTCGTCGAGAGACGAATTGGGGTCAAGGCAACGAAGGTGGCAGAGAGCCGGCGCGACGACGCAAACACGACGTCCGCGCCCAGCACGAGCAGGGGTTGGGGAACCATTGCTCGTGCTCGAAGGGGAGATGCGCTGCGAGCTGTGTGGGGACTAGGCTCGCCGGCGCTCGAAGGAGGAGATGCGCACGCATCGAGCTCGTGGGGACAAGCTCGGTCGTCGCGCCTTTCCGGCGCCCGTGTCCTTCGGGACACTTCGATCGCGATGGGGAGTACTTTGGTCTAACCACAGTACCGCGGTCACTCGAGCCCGCTCGAACTTGGCGGGCTTGCGTCGGGAAATACGGAGGCCTGGAACCGCGTTCCAGGTCTCCGTTCTTTCGTCACTCGTCGACGTGGACGCGGAATCGATCCTTGAGCCGCTCGAGCAGCTTCGCGTGGATCTTGCACACCCGCGACTCGGACAGGTGGAGCAGCTCCCCGATCTCGCGCATCGAGAGCTCCTCCCAGTACTTCAGGTACACGACGCGGTACTCCTGCACCGAGAGGCGCTGCGCGACGAGCTTCAGGATCTCGTCCTGCGTCAGCCGCTCCCCCGCCGCGTCCGCGTTCGGATCGGGGACGATGTCGAGCCCGGGGAAGCTGTCCTCCCCGCCTTCCTCGGTCGACATCGAGCCCGTCGGCGCGCCGGGCAGCCCCGCGCCGAACACCTGCCGGTACTCCTCGAGCGGCATCTCCATCGCCGCGGCGACGACCTCGTCGGGCGGCTCACGGCCGCCTTCGGCCCGCAGGCGCTCGCACACGCGCTTGTGCAGCTCGAGGCGCGCCCGCCACGGTCGCGGAAGCCAGTCCTGGTTGCGCAGCTCGTCGAGCATCGCGCCCTTCACGCGCAGCTCGCAGTACGACTCGAACGGAACGCCGCGAGCGCGGTCGAACCCCTCGATCGCGGAGATCAGGCCGAAGTTCGCGGCGGTGTCGAGATCCCCGCGCTCCACGCTGCGCGGCAGGCGCGCCATGAAACGCCGCACGACGTCGTTCAGAAGCGACTGGTACGCCTCGACCAGTCGATTGCGCGAGTCGTCGGAGTCGTGCCTGCGGTACGCGCGCCACAGCCGCTCGACGTGACGGTCGGCGCTCGTGGCTTCGCGCCCGGTTTCGCGCACCGATCGGCGCGCCGATTCACGCACGGGGGCGCGCGGCCGTGAGAGCACGAGATCGCGCTCTCCGCCGTCGCGCCGGGGGCGACGCGTCACCGCTTTTGGCGACTCGTCCGCGATCCTACCCAAGCGCGGGTCTCCTCCATGTGCGCGTGCAAGACGACTTGCATGACGAATGGATACTGCCTGCGCGAGTGTCGAATCAAGAGGGAAGTTTCCACGAGCGCGTCATCGCTCGTGCGGAAGAGGATCGTCCTCGTATCCGAGAGACGAGAGGATCGACTTCTCCACAGCGCGCATGCGGCGTCGATCGCGCGTCCGGTGGTCGTCGTATCCGCACAGGTGGAGCGCACCGTGTACGACGTACAACGCGAGCTCCCGGCCGGCGCTGACGCCGCGTTCCTTCGCGACGCGCACCGCGCACGGGACGCTGGCGTAGATCTCCGCGGCGGGTCCCGGACCGGAGTCCTCGAGGTCGAACGCGATCACGTCGGTCGGCGTATCGTCGCCGAGGAAACGCCGGTGGATGTCGCGCAGCCGCCGGTCCCCGACCAGAACGACGTCCACCGTGAGCCGGGGACGTCCGCCGGCGCGCAGCGCGGCCCGCACCGCCCGGCGCACGCCCGCGTCGTCGAGCGGGCGCGACTTCACCTCCCACGCCACGCGCACCGAACGCCAGCTGCCTGCGGCCACCGCTGGAATCGCGCGCTATGCGCGCTCGGGCGGCGTCCGCGACGGCGCTTCGTACGCCTTGATGATCTGCTCGACCAGCGGGTGCCGCACGATGTCGCGCGCGGAGAACTCGACCACGCCGATGTCCTGGAATCCACGCAGCCGGTTCATCGCGTCGAGCAGACCGCTGCGCTGGTTCGCCTCGAGGTCGCTCTGCGACGGATCGCCGGTGACGACCATGCGCGATCCCTCGCCGAGGCGCGTCAGGAACATCTTCATCTGCGAGATCGACGTGTTCTGGCCTTCGTCGAGGATCGCGAACGCGTGCGACAGCGTCCGGCCGCGCATGTACGCGAGCGGTGCGATCTCGATCACGCCGGCTTCCTCGAGCCGCGCGACGTCGTCGAAGTCGACGAGGTCGTAGAGCGCGTCGTAGATGGGCCGCATGTAGGGGTTGAGCTTCGCGGCGACGTCGCCGGGCAGGAATCCCAGTCGCTCGCCGGCCTCGACGACCGGGCGCGTGATCACGAGGCGCCGGCACTGGCCGCTGCGCAGCGCCTTCACCGCCGCGGCGACGGCGAGGTACGTCTTGCCCGTGCCCGCGACGCCGACGCCGAGCACGAGCGGCAGCTTCTCGATCAGGTCGAGGTAGCGCCGCTGATTCTCCGAGCGCGGCTCGACCGGATTCATGCGCATGCCCTTCGCGCCGCTCGCGCCCGCCGCGAACCGCGGACGGCGCGCGCTCGACACGAGATCGTCGAGGCTCGGCGAGCTCGAGTTGCGCGCGAGGCGCGGCTGCGGTCCCGATCGACCGCCGCCGCCGATGCGCGCTCCGCCGGTCAGCGGCTGCACCTGCGGCGCCGCCGGGGTCCCGTCGCCGCCGAGCAAGATCGATTCGACGTCGGAGATCGCGAGCTCGCGCCCCTTGCGCGATTTCCCGAGCAGGTGCTCGATGCGCCGGCGCGCCTCCGCGACCCCTTCGTCGGTGCCCTTCAGCCGCAGGTTGCCGCGGCGGGTGAAGATCTCGATGTCGAGGTCTTGGCGGAGGAGCTTCGCGTACCGGTCGTAGGGCCCCAGGACGAGGATCGCTTCGTCGTGCGATCGAAGGGGGATGGTGATCTCGGTCACGCGCGGGGCAGGACCTTCGGGTCCGTGGGAAGGATCCAACGGCCGCGAGGTCCTGTCAACGCGGAGAATCGATCAACCCGCTCCCACCGGCACCGGCCAGATGCACAAACCGACGGGGATCGTGAGCAGGAGGCTGTCCACTTGGTCGAGCACGCCCCCCGACGGACCGAAGATCGTCGAGGAATCCTTCACGCCCGCGCGCCGCTTCACCCAGCTCTCGAGCAGATCCGCGGACTGCGCCGCGAGGTTCAGGATCGCGCCGCCGACCATGCCGCCGACGAGCGACGCCTGGTACGTGTCGTGCCACAGCCCGAGGAGCGCCATCCCGCCGCCGGTCGCGGTCGCGCCGAGGAACGACCCGACGCAGCCCGCCGTCGTCTTGCCCGGGCTGATCTTCGGGAACGGGTGCGTCTTCCCGAACGCGTTGCCCACGTAGTAGCCGAACGTGTCGCCGATCTTCGACAAGAAGAGCAGCGCGACGAGGCTCGTCGTCCCCCACTCGGTCCAGAACGCCCACAGCCCCGGGAGCGGTGGAACGATCCACAGGCACAGGAGCACCGTGACGAGGAGCTCCTTGCCGCCGTTCGCGCGGCGCAGCACGAGCGGCAGCGTCGTCAGCGCGAGGCCGAAGAGCACGACGAACCCGACGGCCAGGCGCGCGGTCGCGTCGCGCGACACGAAGACGAGCACCGCGCCGATCACCGCGTACGTCATCGCGCGCGGCGCGACGTCGCCGAGGCGGGGCCACGCGCGCAGCGAGAGCGAGAGTCCGTACGTCGCCGCGGCGATCGCGAGCGTCCACGCGTAGCCCAGGCGCAGCTGCGCGGCGTGCAGGTTCACGAACGAGTCCGGCAGCCCTTCGTAGTACGGGCGCAGCGACGTCCACTGCATCGCCTCGCGCACGAGCAGGAAGACGCCCGCGGCGGAGGCGAGCATCACCGGCATCAAATGGAGCTCGCGCAGCTTCCCCATGCGGCTCACTTCGAGGATCGCTCCGAGGAGCGCGATCGCCGACGCGATCACGACCGGCAAGCCGCTCTCGGAGCGATCGGCGAGGTAGAGGATCGTGACGAGGACGAGGACGAGCCCGCTCCCCACCGCCGTCCGCTTGAGGATGCGTGCGGCTTTCGAAGGCGCCGCGGCGGTGGTGGCACTCGAGGTCAGGCGAGCTTCTCGGTCGGTCGGGGCGGAGCGGGCTCGGGCGAATCTTGGATCAGCCCGCCGAACTTGCGCTTGCGTTGCCCGTATGCGCGCAGCGCTTCGTACAGGTTTGCCTTGCGGAATTGCGGCCAGCACACGTCGGAGACGTAGAACTCCGAGTACGAGATCTGCCACAAGAGGAAGTTCGAGAGGCGCATCTCGCCCGCCGTGCGGATCAAGAGATCGGGGTCGGGCGTCGTCGGATCGTAGAGGTACGCGCGCAGCGTCTCCTCGTCGATCGATTTCGTGTCGAGCACACCCGCGCGCGCGTCCTCGGCCAAGGCCCGCAGCGCGTCGGCGATCTCCGTGCGGCTGCCGTACGACAGCGCGAGCCGCAGCAGCATGCCGCCGTTGTGCTTCGTCATCTCCTCGGTGCGGCGCAACTCCTCATCTATGTCGGTGGCACCGTGGCGCTGCCGATCTGGATGAATTACATGGCTGCCGCCCTCA
>CAZQHA010000284.1:0-6287 GCA_964592795.1 uncultured Planctomycetaceae bacterium
CTGCGGACGCCGGCGGCCGTTCCTCGGCCGCCGTGGAAGCGTCCCTTGTTCGCCTCGAGCGCCTTTTCGACGGCAACGCCAGACGCGAGCAACTCGCCGTTGCCCCGCAACTGCGAGTTGCTTGCGCGGCGCAGACGCCGCGCGCCTCGGCACTGCGCAGCGCCCGAGGACGGGCACTGCGCAGCGCCGAGGGTTAATAAGAAGAAGGAGCTCTGGTACGCTCACGCGCATGAGCCGTTCGTACTTCTTGGCGTTTGCCCTCCCGTTTGCGCTCGCCGCCTGCTCCACCGACCGCGTCGTCGTCTCCGAGCGCGCCGCTGCAACAGCATCGATTCAAACGAAGAAGCTGCTGTCGCTCGACGACATCTACGACCCCGACAAGAAGCTCGATTTCAGCGGCAAATCGCCGCCGCGGCTCGTGTGGCTCGACGACGGCCGCTACCTCTGGCCGCGCACCGACCCCAAGACGAAGAAGCCCGACTGGATCACCGTCGACGCCGCCACGGGCAAAGAGCGCCCCTTCGACGGCGTCGCGCAGACCGTGACGCTGCTCTCGCAGATCGAGGGCGTCGACGCCGACGAAGCGCGCCGCATGGCGCACGACGATCCGAAGGTGTTCGCGCGCGAATCGCGCACACAGCTCTTCACGATCGAATCCGACCTCTACTCGTACACGTTCGGCGCCGGCGCGATCGTGCGCCTGACCGACACGACGGAAGAAGAGGAGGAAGCCGCGCTCTCTCCCGACGGCAAGCGCGTCGCGTTCGTGCGGCAGAACGACCTCTACGTCGTCGGCGGCGATCCCGTTGTCGAGCGGCGCATCACGAACGACGGCGGCGAGCTCGTGCTCAACGGCAAGCTCGATTGGCTGTACCAGGAAGAGGTGTACGGCCGCGGCAACTACAAGGCGCACTGGTGGAGCCCCGACTCGCGCTGGCTCGCGTTCCTGCGCCTCGACGAGACCGGCGTGCCGCTGTACACGCTCGTCGACGACGTGCCGCACGTGCAGACCGTCGAGGTGTCGCCGTACCCGCGTCCGGGCGAGCCCAACCCGACGGTGAAGCTCGCGGTCGCAGACACCTCCGGCGACGTCGCGAACGTCCACTGGGTCGATCTCTCCGCGTACGCGTCGATCGAGTTCCTGATCGTCGACGTCGCCTGGAGCCCGAGCGGCGAGCTCGCGTTCCAAGTGCAGGACCGCGAGCAGACGTGGCTCGACCTCGTCGTGTTCGATCCGAAGACCGGCGCGTCGAAGACGCTCTTCCGCGAGACGTCGCCGGCGTTCGTCAGCATGAACGGCAGCCCGACCTGGCTCGACGACGGCTCGTTCCTGTGGTTCTCCGAGCGCACCGGCTGGCAGCACCTCTACCACTACAAGCCGGACGGGACGCTCGTTCGCCAGGTCACGGACGGCAAGTTCGAGGTGCGGACGCTGCACGGCGTCGACGCGAAGTCGGGCACCGTGTACTTCTCCGGAACCGAGCGCAGCCACATCGGCAGCGACGCCTACCGCGTCAAGCTCGACGGCTCCGGACGCGAGCGCCTGACGAAGGACGAGGGCACGCACACGGTCGCCTTCAGCCCCGAGTACACGTACTTCGTCGACAGCTGGAGCGACGTGACGACGCCGACACAGGTCTTCCTCCACAAGTCGAGCGGCGAGCGCGTGCGCACGATCGAGGCGAACCCGGTCGCGGCGCTCGACGAGTACGCGCTCGTGAAGCCGGAGTTCCTGCGCGTGAAGACGAAGAGCGGCTTCGAGATGGAGGCGATGCTGATCAAGCCGCTGGGATTCGATCCGAACGTGCGCTACCCGGTGTTCCAGTGGACGTACGCGGGTCCGCACGCGCCCCAGGTGCGCAACGCGTGGCTCGGGACGAACGGCATGTTCTATCAGCTGCTCGCGCAGCGCGGGATCGTCGTGTGGGTGTGCGACAACCAGACCGCGAGCGGGAAGGGCGCGGAGTCGGTGTGGCCCGGCTACATGAACTTCGGCGTGAGCGAGCTCGCCGACATCGAGGACGGCCTCGCCTGGCTCAAGTCGCAATCGTGGGTCGACCCGTCGCGCATCGGCATCAGCGGCTGGAGCTACGGCGGCATGATGACCGCGTACGCGCTGACGCACAGCCGAAGCTTCGCGATGGGCATCGCGGGCGGATCGGTGACCGACTGGCGCCAGTACGACTCGATCTACACCGAGCGCTTGATGAAGACCCCGAAGAACAACCCCGGCGGCTACGAGCGGACGTCCGTGACGGCGGCCGCGAAGGATCTCTCGGGCCGCATCCTGCTCATCCACGGCGCGATGGACGACAACGTGCATCCCCAGAACACGATCCAGCTCGCCGACGCGCTGCAACGCGCGGGCAAGCCGTTCGAGATGATGCTGTATCCCAAGGCGCGCCACGGCGTGACGAATCCCAAGCAGGTGAAGCACCTGCGGATGACGATGCTCGACTTCATCGAGCGGACGCTGCTGGGCGCCGACCAGACGCCTGCGTCGCCTTGAGCACACTGATTTCCGTACGACATTGAGCTGAGCGCCGACCGAGTGCGTCGCTCAGGCTGTTCGTCGGAATTCTTCGAATCGCTCCGCCAAGAACTCGACGTTCGGCCGCTGGCTTTGCTTTTGCGGCACCTGGATGACCGCTCCTTGGAATCCTTGCAGGCCGTGCTTGAGCATCGGTCCATCGATCTCTCGAAGTACGTCATCGCGTATCTCGATGACATAGTCCGGTCGGATGCCGAGGATTCCGCTGTCGAACGCCCCGTGGTGCAACCTACACAACGCGAGTCCGTTGGAGACTACTGGTTCGCCCTTTGGGTGTCCGTCGCGCAGGATGTGCGCGGCGTCAAGCAATTCTTCGTGGCGAAGTCGACAGACCGCGCATTCTGCTCGATAGGCCAATACAACTCGTTCTCGAAATGACCTTTGGTGCAGGCGCTGGACGGTGACAGTCGTCACGTACTTGCGGCGGAACAGTGATCCTTCGTCCACCATTGCGGTCGGCGCCGACTCGAGCGCCGAGAGGTCGTCGACCTGCACGCGAAACGCGAGCTCCCCAGGCACGTCTCCGACGATGAACACGGGAAACACTGCCATGTATCGACCTGGGACGAGACCCTTGAAGTAGATCAACGGCACGGCCCCGAGCATGGCGCTCCGAAGCCCGCGATTCTCATGATGTTCTGGATCATCACCCCGATAGCGGTACACCAGTACACCGTCGGCACCGACACGATCGTCGTACGGGCGCTCCTCTCCCGCGACCTCGGGCACAGTCGTAATCGACAGCGGAACATCACGAATGAGTCGCGGCTTGAAGATGCCCTGCGGACCGAGGAGCGGGACTCTTTCGCCCTCAAATAAGAAACCTCGCTCAAGCATCTTGCGGTCGAGCACGTCTCCGTGCACGTTCATCTGAGCGCGCAGGAAGTCGAACGCCGCTAGTCGAACTCTCGTACTCGCGTCGGAGGACATTTCGGAATCAGGAAGTGTTCGACACGTTGCACTGATTCCGTCAGCACTGTGGCAGCGTATTCCCCTGCCGCGCGCGCTCGAGGATCGACGTCGTCGACTTGCCGGCCACGAGCGGCGCGAGCACCACTTGCCCGCCGTGCGCCTCGACCCACTCGCGGCCGACGACGCCCTTCTGCGCCCAGTCCTCGCCCTTCACCAAGACGTTGGGCGACACGCGCTCGATGATCTTCGCCGGCGTGTCCTCGGAGAACGACGTCACCGCGTCGACCATCTCGAGCGCCGCGAGGACGGCCATTCGATCCGCGAGCGTGTTCACCGGACGCCCGTCGCCCTTGAGGCGCCGCACGCTCGCGTCGTCGTTCGCCCCGACGAGCAGGACGTCGCCGTGCGCGCGCGCGAAGCGCAGGTACTCGATGTGTCCGACGTGGATCACGTCGAAGCAGCCGTTCGTGAACACGATCCGCCGACCTTCGCGGCGCCACGCGGCGAGGAAGAGATCGAGCTCCTCGGGCAACACGACCTTGCCGCCGTGCGGGCGCGCTTCGCGCAGGCGCGCGACGAGCTCTCTGCGCGTGACCGCGTGCGTGCCGAGGCGGCCGACGACGATGCCGGCCGCTTGGTTCGCGAGCGCGACCGCGTCTCCGAGCGAGCGCTTCGCCGCCAGGTAGATCGCGAGCTGCGCCACGACCGTGTCGCCCGCGCCGGTGACGTCGAACACCGCGCGCGCTTGCGCCGGGACGCGCGCGCCCGCGCCCTTCTTCTCCTTGTAGTAGATGCCGTCGGGACCGAGCGTGATCACGGCCGCGTCGAGGTCCGACTGCTTCATCAAGTCGTCCGCGGCCTGCGGCAGGAGCTCGTGCGAGCCGAGCGATCGGCCGAGCGCTTGCTCCGCTTCCTTGCGGTTCGGCGTCACGAGCGTCGCGCCGCGGTAGCGCGCGTAGTCCGAGCCCTTGGGGTCGACGAGCACCGGGACGCGCGCGGCGCGCGCGGCGTCGATCACCGCGCGCAAGACGGCGCTGGTGAGCACGCCCTTGCCGTAGTCGCTCAGGACGACGGCCTGCGACGCCTTCACGCGCTCGGGGAGCAGCGCGAGCAACTTCTCGGACGCCGTGCCGCTGACCGGCCGGCTGTCCTCTTGGTCGACGCGCAGCATCTGGTGCGAGCCGCTCATCATGCGCGTCTTCTGGATCGTCGGGCGCGTCGGATCGACGACGCATCCGGACGTCTCGATGCCCTGCGCTTCGATCAGCGCGCGCAGCGCGCGGCCCCAACCGTCGTCGCCGAGCACGCCGACGACCTCGACCTTGGCCTCCATCGCGACGAGGTTCGCCGCGACGTTGCCCGCGCCGCCCAGGCGCTCCTCGGACGAGCGCGCGGTCAGGATCGGGATCGGCGCCTCGGGGGAGATGCGCGTGACGTCGCCCGACACGTACCGGTCGAGGATCAAGTCCCCCACGATCAGGACGCGCGGGTGACCGAGCTCGCCGACGAGACTCTCCAGCTCGCGAGGGTTCATGAGCGTTTCTTCGGCGACGAGCGCGCGTCCGCGAGCTTCGACAGGACCGCCATCCGCAGGAGCGGCAGCATGAGCTCGTGCTGTCCGAGGATCGAGATGCCGCGGCCGGGCGGACGCTGCACGACGTTCGTCTCGGCGCGGTACTGCCGCAGCATGTCGAGGTTCGCCGTCGTCATGTGATCGAGCTTCGCGCCGAGGTTGATCGCGACGCTGACGGCCTTCAAGAACACCTCGGGGAGAACGACGGCGCAGCCGATGTTGATCCACACGCCGCCGTCGAGCCCGTGGACGAACTTGCACACGTGGCGGAAGTCGATCATCGACGCCGCGCCGATCGCCGCGCCGTCCGCGTCGGGATGCATGTGCACGATGTCGGCGCCCAGGCACGCGTGCACGGTGACGCCGAGCTTCAAGCGGACGGCCTCGGCCGACACGCACAGATCGCGGTGCGGCGCGTTGCGCTCGATCAGCATGCGTCCGAGCGCGCGGCCGAAGCCGGCTTCCTCGCCGTTCTGCGACTCGGCGCCGCGTCGCGCGGCCTCCGCGAGGCCTTTTCCGGTCTCGTCCGCGAAGCCGAACAGGCCCTTCGGCAGCTGCGATCCGACGTCCTCCGACGTCCGGCCCGCGGTCGCGATCTCGAAATCGTGGATCGCGCCGGCGCTGTTCATCGCGATGTGATCGATCACGCCGCGCCGCATCAGGTCGATCAGGAGCGGCGCGAGCCCGACCTTCAGCACGTGCGCGCCGAGCGCGACCGCGACCGGACGGCCGGCGAGCTTCGCGGCGACGATGCGCTCGATGAGCTCCTTGAAGTGCTTGCCGGCGTAGATGTCCGGCAGCGCGTCGACGAAGCCCGAGAAGCCCGGCAAGGGCTCGGGCACCGCGCAGAAGTCGCGCAGGTGGACGAGGCTCTCGCGCTTCTCGAGCGGATACAGCGCGACGTCGCGCATCTGCGGGAACGGATCGGCCTTCGGGCGCGGGGTCATGGGGAGGTGGAAGCCGGGATCATACGCTCCGCGGAGGCGAAGCGAAGAGACCGCTCACGCGCTCGGCGCGCCGCGGTAGCGATCGTGGAGCCACAGGTATTGCTCGGGATGCGGGCGGATCAAGGCCTCGATCTCGGTGTTGACGCGGCGCGCGATGTCCTCGGGAGACAGGTGCGCGACGTCCTCCGGCCAAAGAACCGTCTCGAGCACGGCTTCGAAGTGGTACGGCCGCGCGGCGAGGTAGCACGCCCCGAACACGATCGGACAGCGCAAGCGCCGCAGGAGCACGCCCGCGCTCCGATCG
>CAZQHA010000285.1:0-6263 GCA_964592795.1 uncultured Planctomycetaceae bacterium
CGCCGCGCCGCGGCCCACCGGGACCGCGATCGAACGCGGGCCGCGGCGCCCGCTCGCGCGGCGGGACGTGCTTCAGGGACAACGATAGCCGCTGTCCGCTCGCATCGAGGATGCGCGCGCGCACGAGCTGTCCGACGCTCAAGAACTCGCGCGCGTCGCGGACGTAGCGATCCGAGATCTCGGAGATGTGCACCATCGCGTCGGCGGCCAGGCCGACGTCGACGAACGTGCCGAAGCTCGCGACGTTCGACACGAGCCCTTCGACGACGCGGTCCTTCACGAGCCGGACGGGATCCGTCTCCGGCTCGAGGAGCTCCGGCACGAAGAGCCGCAGCCGCGGATCGCGGCCGGGGAACGAGATCTCGCGCATCAGATCGCGCCACGTGGCGTCGTCGACCTCCACGTCGGCCTTGCGCAGACCGCGCGTCGAGCCCGAACGGCCGAGCGCCTGCTCGACGGTCGTGCCGGCGCTGTCGAGCAAGCGGCGCACGAGCGTGTACTGCTCGGGGTGGAGGCTGGTCGCGTCGAGCGGCTCGCTCGATCCGATCACGCGCAGGAAAGCGATCGCGCTCGTCCACTGGGATTCGGAGAGGAGCCCCTCGGCGCGCAACTCCTCGCGGCTCTGGAACGGCCGCTCCTTGCGGCGTTCGATGATCTTCTGCGCGGTCGCGCGGTCGATCCCGGGCAGATGCTGCAGGAACGAGAGCGGCGCCCGGTTCACGTCGCAGCCGACGTGAGCGGTGCACGACTCGATCGTCTCGGTGAACACGCGCCGCGCGTTGGCCTTGCTGACGAGACCCTGCTCCGACCCCAGGCCCAAGTGGCGCGGATCGACCTTGAGCACTTCGGGCAGCGGATCCTGGAGGCGACGGCCCAAGCTGATCGCCATCCGCGCGGGTACGTTGCGATCGCCGAGCTCGCTGCGCGCGGTCTCCGAGCTCGCGTAGCTCGACAAGCCGGCCTCGTTCACGATGAACACGCACGCGTCGTACCCGGCGGCCTTGAGCGCGCCGCGCATGCGCGGCATCGCGGCGCGCGGCCCCTTTCCGTGCCCGACCGCCAGCGCGCGCACGTTCGTCGGCGAGAGCACGGCGGCGAGCTCCGCGCCGAGCGCCGCGGCGTCCTTCTCGCCGGTTTCGATCTTCACTTCCGCACCCAGCGGCTCGCCGTCCGCGGAGAGGATCGCGACGGTCCAATCGCCCTTCGCGTTGACGTCCACGCCCGCGACCGGCTTCGCGCCGAACGGCGGCGTGAAGAGGATCTGACGCAGGTGCTGCGACAGGAAGCGCAGGGCTTCGGCGTCGGCGCGCTCCTTGAGCTCGAGGCGCACGTCCTGCTCGACCATCGGCAGGAGGCGGTACTGCAGCGCCTGCATCGCGACCTCGTTGAGCACGTCCTCGTGCGCCGGGGGCGTGTGCTTGCCGAGCGCCGCGCGGACCTTCGGCAACGCCTGCTTGGGATCCAGCGTGATCACGGTGTTGAGCACGCGCTCCTTCTGCGCTTGGCGGATCGCGAGCAAGCGATGGCCTTGCACTTGGTGGAGCGGCTGGCGCACGCGGAGCAGCGAGCGATTGCGGCCGATGCGGCTCTCGTCGACCGTGGGACGCACCGACAAGACGCCGTGCTTGGCGAGGAGGCGGCGCACCGTGCCGCGCAGCCGCGGGTTGCGTCCCAATCGATCCGACAAGATGCGCAGCGCTCCCGAGAGCGCTTCCATCTCCGTGTGCACGCCCTTGTCCGGACGGACGAACGGCATGCAGAGGCGCGCGAGCTGCACGTTCATCGCCGTCTTGACGTCGATGTGCGCGTGGCTGATCGCGGGCGCGTCGAGCGTGACCGGCGCGGGCGCGGCGTCTTCCGCGCTGTCGTTCGGATCGTGCGCGTCCTCGGCGCCCTTAGCGGCGGCGACGTCGTCGGCGGTCGCGACCGCGACCGCCTCGATCGGCGCTTCCGCGAGCGCGGTTGCGCTCTCCGGCGCGGTCTCCGCCACCGCCGCGGGCGAAGCGGCCGGCGCGGCGGACGCGGACGGCTCGTCGCTCGAGTCTTCGTCGTCGCCGCCCGCCGCGGAAGCGCCCGCGGGTCGCTCCGACTTCGGGACCGGCGCGACGAGCAGGTCGGCGAGTTGTCCCAACCCCCGATCGAGCGCGAGCTGCACCTCGGGCTCGGGACGCCGGTGCGGAATGAACAGGTCTTCGAGCTCGAACCGATCCATGCACGTGCGGATCGCGTTGAGCGTGCTCTCGTCGACGCCGGGCTCGCGCTCGATCAAGCGCAGGATCGTGCCGCGACGGCGATCGAGATCCTCGAGCTCTTGGCGGCTCTTCGAGAGACGCCGGATCATGCTCTCGGTCAGCGGACCGATGCGGTCGCGACGGAATCGCCCGATGAACGGCGCCGAGAGTCCGGCGTCGAGCATCTCGAGCGCGTTGTGGACGTGGTCGACGCGGGCAGAAAACTCCCGCGCGAGGCTTTCGAGGATCGGTGTGGCGGTCACGGAGGGCTGGGTGAAGGTAGAGGGCCGCTGCGACGATCGATCCTCAAGGGCCGCGTATGCTACTCGCCCGAGCTTCCCCAGTGGAAGTCCGGCGGTTTTCCGCGCCGCGGCCGGAAATTGCGCGTCGCTAGATCCCGACGATCTGCGCCAGCGTCTTGCCGAAACGGATGCCGACGGCCTCGTCCGAGGCCGTGACCAGCACGCCGTCGCGCTCGAGCTGCCGCCCGCTGAACTTCCCGCCCGCTCGGACGACCGCGTCCTTGGTCTCCGGCGCGCCCGTGACGCGCTTTCCCTTCAGGATCCCGGCGCGCGCGAGGATCGCCACGGCGTGGCCCCACGCGCCGATCATCTTGTCCTGCGCGGCCGCCTCGCGCGCCAGGCGCTGCGCATCCGCGTTCTCCACCAGCTGGAGCGCGCCCTCGCCGCCGACGAAGATGATTCCGGAGTAGGCGTCCATGCTCGCGCGCGCGATGTCGCCATCGACTTGGAACTCGTCCTGGAGCCGGCCGCGGATCAGTTCCTCGGTCGACGTCGACACGCTCGTCGTGCCGACGTGGACGTTGTGCAGGCTCGAGCGCGCGTGTCGCAGCGTCTGCTCCCCGAACTCCGCGGAGGGGACGACGACCAGCACTTGGCTCGTGTACTTCTGGACGACGAGGCCGTCCGCGTCCTTCTCGACCGCGGCGCTGTCGGGCTTCTTGGACATGTCGCGGGAGATTCTGGCGGCGAAGTTCGCACGGTCAAGGAGGTCGTTGGCCGACCGATGGGCACGCGCATTCGCGCGTGGGGCGCGGACGCGCGCGGCTAGGCCGGAAGCTCGAACACGCTGACGCGCGTCTCTTCCGCGAGCAGGCCCGCGCCCTGGCACACCTGCCACGCGACGCTCTCGTCGAGCCCCGGGACGGCCCACTCGCCGAGCATGCGACCGGTCAGCGTGTCGCGCACCTCTATCAGCGCACCCTTGACCAAGTAGAGCTTGCCGTCGTCGGCCGTGATGCTGACCTCGGGGATCTCGTCGACGGGCTGCGTGCTCAGGATCTCGTACCAGAGCGGCGCGTCGCCCGGCGTCGCGTTGAGCGGCAGCGCGAGCAACGAGAGCGAGTCGGTCGATGCGCGGTCGGGACGGCGCGAGAGATCGACCATGAACTGCGACACGACCTCGCGCGGCAGCGCGGTCGCGAGGTCGTGGGTCAAGAGCACGAGCCCGTCGGAGTTCACCGCGATGCCGTGGATCAGCGGCAGGCGCGCGGCGAGCACCTCGCTGCGGAACTCGCCCGTCTCCGCGTCGAGGCACAGGACGCCGACCTTGTCCGTCGAAAGCTGCGTGAACACGACGAACACGCGGTCGCCGCTGCACGCGACGTGGTGGTAGCGCTCGCCCGGCCGGGAGTACTCCCAGGCCTCGATCATCGCCGACGCGACGAGCGCGAAGACGCGGCGCGGCGTCACGCACATGCACAGATCGCCGAGCACCAGCGCCTCGTCGAACGCTTCGATCGGCGCCGCGCCGAGCAGCTCGCCGTTCGCGAGCGACATGCGCGCGATCAGGTGTCCTTGCGCGCCCGGGCCGAGCACGATCGCGTCGTTGTCCTGTCCGAGGCCGGCTCCGAAGCCGCGGCCGTAGCCGACCTCGCACGGCGACACCCACAGGATGTCTCCGTTGTTGCGATCGAGCGCTCCCAGCTTCCCGGGGATGACGTCGTCCATCCACATCCCGCCCGCGGGCGGATCGTAGACGTGCACGAGCACCGGTCCCGAAGGCGCGAACGCGACGCCGTCGACCACGCTCGTCAGCTCGCGCGTGAAACGACGACGTGCCGTGCGAGTCATGCGGCCAATGCTAGCGGTCGCACCCGCGCGAACAAGCGGAAAACGAAGCGTCGAACGGCGTCAGCCGCCGGTCTTCAACACCTGCTCGGCGATGTTGTGCGGCACGTCCCGGTACTCGTGGAGCTCCATCGCGTACGAGCCGCGACCTTGCGTCGCGCCGCGCAGCGCGGACGAGTACGCGAACATCTCCGCGATCGGAACGAACGCGCGAACGACGCGCTGGTTGCCGATCGAGTCGACTTCGTTGACCTCGCCGCGCCGGGAGTTCAGGTCGCCGACGACGGCCCCGATGTACTCCTCGGGCACGCGCACCTCGACCTTCATGATCGGCTCGAGCAGGACGATGTTGTTCTCGGCCGCTTGGCGGAACGCGAGCACGCCCGCGTTGTGGAACGCCAGCTCGCTCGAGTCGACTTCGTGGTACTTGCCGTCGAACAGCGTCGCGCGGACGTTGACGAACGGGAAGCCGGTCTGGCCGCCGCCGTTGAAGCCGTCGCGCAGGCCGTCCTCGACCTTCGGGATGAACTCGCGCGGGATCGAGCCGCCCTTGATGCCGTCGATGAACTCGAGATCGCCGTCGGGAGTCTGCACCGGCTCGAACTTCACCCACGCGACCGCGTACTGACCACGGCCGCCGGACTGACGGATGTAGCGCGCCTCGGTCTCGATCGTGCGGCGCAGGCGCTGCTTGTACGCGACCTTGGGCTTGCCCGTCGTGACCTCGGTCTTGTGCTCGCTCAAGATGCGGTTGACGATCACCTCGAGGTGCAGCTCGCCCATGCCGGAGATGATGAGCTCGCCCGTGGCCTCGTTCGTCTGCGCCTTGAACGTCGGGTCCTCGCGCATCATCTTGCCCATGATCTCGCCGAGCTTGTCGCGGTCGGCGGACTTCTTGGGCTCGATCGACATCGAGATCACCGCGTCCGGGAACTGGATCTTGGTGAGCTGGATGGGCTTGTCCTCGTCGCACAGCGTGTCGCCGGTGACGGTGTTCTTGAGCCCGATCACGGCGCCGATGTCGCCGGCGCGGATCTCGTCGATCGCCTCGCGCTTGTTCGCGAGGACGCGGACCAGACGGCCGATGCGCTCCATCTTGCCCGTGCGGGGATTGAGCGCGCCCGTGCCCTTCTTCAGCACGCCCGAGTAGACGCGCACGAACGTCATGTCGCCCGTCGACTCGGCGATCGTCTTGAACGCCATGAGCGCGAGCGGCTCCGAGTCGAGGCGCTTGCGCTGGATCTGGTCGTCCTTGCGCGGCGTGTTGCCTTGGACCGGCGGCAGGTCGGTCGGGCACGGCAGGAAGTCGACCATCGCGTCGAGCATGAAGCGCACGCCCTTGTGCTTCAGCGCCGAGCCGCACACGACCGGCGTGATCTCCATCGCGATCGTGCCCTTGCGCAGCGCCTTGAGGACGAGGTCCTCCGGGCAGTCCTGATCCTCGACGAAGAGGTCGAGCAGCTCCTCGTCGAACTCCGCCGCCGTCTCGAGCATGTCGTGGCGGTGCAGCTTGGCGTCCTCGAGGAGCTCGGCCGGAACGTCGGACTCCTTGTACGCCATCCCCTCTTCGTCCTCGGGGAACTCGTACAGCTTCATGCGCACGAGATCGATGACGCCGCGGAAGTCCTTCTCCGCGCCGACGGGGATCTGCACCGGCACCGGACGCGCGTCGAGGCGCTCCTTGATCGACTTCACCGACATGTAGAAGTCGGCGCCGACGCGATCCATCTTGTTGATGAAGCAGATCCGCGGCACGCCGTAGCGATTGGCTTGGCGCCACACGGTCTCGGACTGCGCTTCGACGCCGCTGACCGCGTCGAAGACGGCGATCGCGCCGTCGAGGACGCGCAGCGAGCGCTCGACCTCCGCGGTGAAGTCGACGTGGCCCGGCGTGTCGATGATGTTGATCGAGTGGTTGTTCCACTCGCAGCTCGTCGCCGCG
>CAZQHA010000286.1:0-6216 GCA_964592795.1 uncultured Planctomycetaceae bacterium
AGGTGCTGGAGTGGATCATCATCCTGTTGATCGCGTTCGAGATCGTGCTGTCGCTCATCGATCGGGCGACGCAGTGACGCGACTCACGGCCCGATGAAGTTCGTCGCGTCGCCGCCCAGCGCGCCGTTCGCGTCGATCCACGAGTCGAGCACGATGCCCGTCGCCGGATCGGTGAGCCGCTGGATCAGCGTCGCGCCGAGCGGACCGGCGAGGTTCGTGTCGAGCGCTCCGTCGCGCAGGCTCGGTCCCAGGTTCGTGTTGAACCACGCGTGGTTGTTCGAGCCCTTCGCCACGCCGTTCGCGTCGACGATGCGGTCGAGATTGAGCCGCACGCGTGCCGGATCGTAGTTGGTCGCTGGCGCGACGCCGTCGGCTCCGACTCGGTTCGGGTTCGTATCCAGCGGGTTTACCGGCGCACCGTTCTCGTCGAACAGGAAGAGTCCCGTGCCCAGTCCCGCGGCCATGTGCGCGAAGAACGGCGAGTTGAGTCGATTGCCCGGGTTCCGGCCGAAGTGCTGCTGGAGCAGCGGGAAGTCGAGCGCGGCGAAATTGTCGGTCGCCAGCGCGTTCCGGAACGTCGCGTACTCGGCGCCGTAGTCGTCGAGCGCGTCGTCGGTCAAGTGGCACGCCACGCAATAGCGCGGACCCTCGTTCTGCGCGGTGACCTTGCCGCGGATCGAGTGCGCCATGAACGCGTTGTGCGACAGCGACGGGATGCCCGCGTTCGGGTTGCTGCCCGCGCCGTGGCGGTCGCTGAACGTGAACATCTGCGACTCGTTCCCGAACCGGTCTTCCCACTGATAGAAGACCTTCGTGTTCGCGCTGAACGTCGTGATCTTGCCGCGCGCACCGACGCCGAGCTGGAAGAAGAGCGGCGACTGGTACGTGAAGTCGGCCGTTCGTTGCCGGTACACGATGCGTTCGCCGGTGACGTTCGAGAAGTTGTTGCCCGTGTTGTACTCGCCCGACAGGTGGCAGCCCATGCACGTGTTCGTCCACGAGCTGTGGCACGACGCGCAGTCCATGCGGTCGGTGTGGCTGAAGCCCGGCGTCACGCCCGCGGTTTGCTGCGGGCCGATGCCGTTCGTCGCGTCGGCGTCGACGCGGCCCATCGCGTACGACGCCTTCGAGCTGTACACGGGGTCGCCGCTGATCGGGTTCGTCTTGCCGTTGTCCGCGGTGACGTCCCTCGTCTGCGGGATGTAGTGCACGTTGCCGGTCAGGCGGCTGCGCAGGAAGTAATCGCCCGACGCGCTGCGCCACACGTGCTTCAGCACGTTGCCGGCCGCGTCGACCGCGAGGTTCGCCGCGGTTCCGTCGTATGTCGTGCCGGCCTGCGTCGTGGCGTACGCCTCGATCGTGCCGTGGCAGCTCTCGCAGCGGATGGCGACTTGCTGCTCCATGTGGCTCGCGATGTCGGCGCCCGGCGTCGACGTGTCGCCGCCGTGCAGGTCGAAGCTGCCGTGGCAATCGATGCAGCCCAGGCCTGCTTGATAGTGCACGTCGGCCGGCGTGTCGTCGCGGCCGTCACCGTCGTAGTCCTCGAAGCGCAGGTACTGGTTGCCGTTGCGCCCGTTGAACGTGTTGTTGCCGACGGCCGGGTCGAAGAGACGCGTGTCGTTGTGCGTTCCCTGGTTGCTGACCGTGTTCGCCGGGTACTGGCGGTTGTTGCGCACGTCGGCGTTCTGGTCGAGACGGATGCCCCAGTACTGGAGCACCGTGCGGTTCGAGCCCTGGTGGCAGCCGACGCACGCGTAGTCGTCGATGCCCGCGACGTCGACGCCGCTCGGCAGCGTCTTCGCGATGCTCGAGATCTGGTGCGTGCGCGCGTGCGAGCGCTCCGGCGCGTCGATGTCGTCGGGATCGATCGGCTCGGTCTTGTTGATGTTCAGGTCCGAGCTCCCGCTGCGACCACCCAGGCTGTACTGCATGTGACACGCGGTGCAACCCGACGAGCGGAAGTCCGCGGCGCGGTTGTTCGCCCCGGCGCTGCCCAGGTGGCAGTCGCCGCACGTGAACGAGATCTGCTCGTGGAAGAGCTTCGAGAGCGGCGAGTCCGCGACGACGCTTCCATCCGGGTTCTGGTCGTCCGCCAGCGCGGCCGCGTCGAACGCGGGGTTGTTGTGCACGCTTCCCGCTTGCCCGTGGACGCTGAACACCGGCGCTTCGATGAGGCGCGGTACCGCGCCCACGGACGCCGTCGCCGGGTTGTAGTCCGGATCGCTGACGGCGCGGAACGCGAAGTCGCCCGCGGTGTCCTCGTGGATGCCGACGTTCTCCGGAACCGCGTTCTCGTTGCCGGCGGTGTACCGCGCGCCGGACCAGATGCCGACTTCCGTCACGAGCGCGCCCGTGGCGACGTCCTCGGCGTGGTTCTCGTGACAGAGTCCGCAGCCGCGCTGCTGCGTGACGACGCGGATGTCGCCGGGGTTCACGAACTGCAGGTAGTCGAGCGCGGTGTACGTGCGTCCGTCGACGACGTAGTCGGGATACTTGTCCATCCCCGCGAGCGTCAGGCGGTTGAAGTACGCGCGCGCGTTGGTGAGCTGGAACGCGTCGTCGCCGATCTGCGGCGGGGGAGGCACGTGGCTCGTCATCACGTCGGTGCCGTTCGGGTTACCGCCGTGGCAGGTCGTGCACAGGATGTTGTCGGCGCCCGGGAACGGGTGCGGGTTCTCGATGCCCGGACCGGCGTAGTTGTTCACGATCGACCCGTTGTGGCACAGCATGCACGACTGCGCGGACTGCGTGCTGAGCGAGCTCGTCTCGCCGCTGCAGGCGTACAGGAACGCGAGAAATGCCCCGACGACGATCCGGCCCAAGTGTGGTTGACGCATCTGCCCTTCGTCCTTCGCCGACGACACCCGGCGCTTGGTTCGCGCGCCGATCTCTCCCCATCTGCCCATCGGCCGCGCGCGCGCGCGTCGTCGCACCGAATGGATCGACGCGCTACCGCACAGGACTTAAACGGCGGCGCCGCCCGCGGTGATTCCGCAGGCGGCGCTCGGAAAAGATGTCCGTGACCGGCTAGCCTTCCTCGGGAGGCTCGTCCTTCTGATCGCCCTTCTTCGTGTCGTCCCGCTGACCTGGCGGCGTCTGTTGCCCCGGCGGAGTCTGCGGGCGATTCGAACGATTCGGATCACGATTCATGTCGGACGGTTGATTCCAGTACGGGCGCACCGAGTAGAACTCGTAGATCCGTTGGACGTACATCGGGTCCGACATCTCTTGCCAGCGCGAATCGCCGCGCTGGAACTCCGGCGCCGCGTTCAATCGGTCGCGCGTCAGCGGCAGCACGAGCGCGGCGTGCGCGTCGGCGTTCGCCGCAGGCTTGCCGGGGCGCAGTGCGTCCCACGGGACGGCGATCAACCGATCGCTGCCGCCCATGCCGGCCATCGAGATGGCGACGTACGCCACGCGTCCGTTCGTCGGATCGACGATGACCTCGGAGATCGAGCCGAGCTTCTCACCCGTCGAGCTCTCGATCGGAGTTCCGCGCAGATCGCTGGCGCGATGGATTCCGTCCGTGGAGAGACGCGCGGAGGCGTTCACCGGACGGCCCGTCGTCCGTGATTCGGACTCGTAGAACCGGTCGACGTCGCCGAACGGCCACTCGGTGCGGGCCTGCGCCGTCTTGTCGGCGTCCTTCTTCAGCGGCCAGTTCTGGCGGTCGAAGCCGGGCGCGTTCTTCAGGCGTTCCTTCGCGACTCCGACGACGATCGTCCCGTCCTTCGCGACGCCGACGGCGTCGGCGCCGCGGTACTGCACGACGGTCCACGGCATCAGATAGAACTTGTCGCTCATGCCCTCGATCTTGTTGAACGAGACGATGCCGTACATCGCCTCCCCGTTGGGACCGAAGACGATGTCTTCGAGCTGCCCGATCTCTTCGCCGTCGAGCGTCTTGATCTTCGTTCCGCCCAGGCGGTCGAAGCGCTGCAGCGAGAATCGGCCCGCTTGCGCGTCTTGCGCTCGATGGGTTGGCGTCTGTTGTGCGCCAGGTTCGACGGTTCGGCCTTGGCCTTGACCTTTTCCTTGCCCCGGCGGCGGGGTTTGCGCGACCGCCGTCAGCGATGCGCCGAGCAGCGCGGCGAGCGCTAGGGTCGATGTGATCGTTGTTTTCTTCATGGCATTGAGCTCCGGACTGGAGACGGCTGGACAGTGGGGGGCTCCGCTGCCCTGTGAGCCTCGCCGCACGGGCGCTCAATACCGAACGATCCGTAAGGACCCTACTGCTCCACGTTTTTCCACGTGCGCGGCATGTGGCAGCGGTCGCACCGATCCGTCCAACCCGCGGCGAAGTGATCCGGGAACGTGGTGTTGGCGAGATCGCGCGTGTGGCACGTCACACACTCGGTATCCGTCGGAACGAAGTTGCCGACTTCCGCACCGGGGTGGCAACGGCGGCACGACGTCGACGCGTGCACGCCGACCAACGGGAAACGCGTGTGCTGGTGCAGCTCGATCTGGCCGACGGGGTTCCACGTCTGCTCTTGGTGACACTTCGTGCATTCGGCGCCCAGCTGCCCGCGATGGATGTCCTCGTGGCAGCCGCCGCAACCCTGGCGCGCGAACACCGCGACCGGGCCGCGGTCGTTGTGGCACAAGATGCACGTGGCGGATTCGTGCGCGCCGTTCAACGGGTAGCCCGTCTGCGCTTCGTGATCGAAGGTGAAGTCCGGCGTCAGCGTCTGCCAGTCGTCGCCGATGTGGCACATCGCGCAATCGCCCGGGAACGTGTCGTGGGGCAGCACCGGTCCCATGCCCGACCACCACAAGTGCTGCTTGACCGCCTCGGCGGTGTGCGTCACGCACGCGGCGACGAGCAGCGCGAGCGGGATCGCAGCGCCGAGCCAGCGCCGGGTGCGAGGCGAGGGGATGCGCATGGCTAGAAGCTCCGTTGCAGGTAGACGCCGAGCAAGGCCGCGGCCTCGCTGTCCCAGAACTGTCCTTCGACGTACGCCGAGAAGTCCCAGCCGGAGTCGGTGCTCACGTCGCGCGTGATCCGCGCGCGGTGCTGCGGCAGGTCGTCGTTGTCCGCGGCGAAGCCGTCGAGCTGGTTCTTCGCGAACTCGTAGTCGAACGCCCAGCGGCCGCCTCGCGTGTACACGTCGAAGCCGGCGCGCGTGCCGAACGTCGACGTGTAGCGGGCGCGGCTGCCGAACACCGAGATGTCGACTTGGCTCTGGTCCATGATCAGATCGTCGACGCCGATGCCGAACTCACCGTCGCCGCCGTCCTCGTCTTCGTCGGACCAGCCGCCGATCGTGGTGTAGAGCCGAGTGCGCCGAGCCAGCCGCTTCGTTCCCGAGAATGCGATGCGGTCGTTGTGATCGTCGGCGAGCTGCTCGTCGGTGACGGGGCGGAACTCGTTGCGGTCGATCTCGGGGAACGCGAGGTGTGTGTACGTGAAGCTCGCCGTGCTCCCGCTCTGGAAGCGACGGTACGCGTTGGCGTACACCTGCGTCAGCTCGGCGCCGGCGCCCTTCGCCGAGTCGCTCGAAGTGTAGAAGTCGACCCACGCCGTCGCGTTGTAGTTCCACCGATTCGGCGGGAGGTACTGGAAGTTCGCGATCACGAGGTCGCGGTCCGCGTCCCACTCGTGGAAGGTCTTCTGGTAGCCTGCGCTCGCGGAGAGGATCTCGCTCTCGTCCTTCACCCAGCGGTACCACGCGCCGAACTGGTAGTCGTCCCCGGTGTCCTGCTGGCTGTCGGGCTCGGGCATGTAGCCGGTGCTGAAACCGAAGCGGTTGCCGCGCGACGTGCGCGTGCTCCATTCGATGCCGTCGAGCACGCCGAACTCCGGCATTCCGCGTTGCAGGAAGCGACCCAGCTCGAAGCTCGACGGCTCGAAACGATCGCCGCCGAACGAGTACGACAGGCGGTCGAGCCGGAAGCGCGTCGCGGATTCGTCGTCGTCGTCGGGCACGTCCGTGTAGCGGTAATTGAGCTCGCCGTCGGCGTTCAGGCGATCGCCGCGCCCCGTGACGTTGTCGACCTCGAAGCTCGTGCCGAGCCGGTAGAAGCCGTCCTCGCGATTGTCCTCGCTGCTGAAGATCTGATCGACGATCGAGTACGCGCGGCCGTGCACCGAGCGCGGGCGCTCCTTGGGTCGGAGCGGGCGCACCTTCGCGAGCAAGGGGTCGCCGGCCCGCCAGTCTTCGTCCTGGTTCTCCCACGGCGGATGCTCGGGCGCCGCCTCGGTCGCGTCCATCT
>CAZQHA010000287.1:0-2968 GCA_964592795.1 uncultured Planctomycetaceae bacterium
CACCGAACTGGCGGTACACGAGCACGCCCGCGAGGACGAGCAGCGCGAGGCCGAGTCCCAGCTGCACGTTCCGGCGCGGCCAGCGCGACACGATCGGCGCGCCGACGAGCGAGCCGACCACCGCCGCGACGATCATCGACACGAGCGTCAGGATCTCGACCTCGATGACCTGGATGTAGATGTACGCCTGCGCGATCGTCGGCAGCGTGTGGCCGACGTTGAGCGTGCCGGGCAGCAGCCGATCGTCGATCGTCTTGCGCGCTCGGTAGAACGCCGTGGTCGTCGCGAACGAACCGATGCCGAGCGTGTCGAAGAAGTCGGTGACGAGGCCGACGAACAGCTCGTATGCGTTCGGAAGGACGCGCTCGGACGAGGTGCGCGCGGTGCGGACCAGCGCGATGCCCCAGAACACGACGAAGAAGACGGCGACGACTCCGAGGACGATGAGGAGCGTCGTCTTGGCGTCGTTCATGCGTCGTGGCGCCGGGGGAGGCGTGCGGGAGACTAGCGGCCTCGCCGGGACCGCGCAACGACCCCGCGAGCCGTCCCTACCTCCGCTGCGGCGCCGCGAGCGCGACGACGAACTTCTTCCACGCCGCTTCGAGCTCCGCGAGGTCGACTCCCGCGAGCGACGCGTCGAGCGCCTTCGTCCGCGCCGCCCGCCCCGCTTGCCACAGCGCGACGCGGTCCGCCGCTTTCTCCGCGGGCAGGCGCGTCTTCTCCTCGACGAACGAGCGTTTGAGCACGTCGAAGTACGTCGGGAGCATCGACGACCACACGGCGTGCCTCTGCGCCTCGGGGGCGGTGCGCAGGAAATAGACGATCGACCAGCTCTGCGCGTAGGCGAGCGACGCGCACTCCATGAACGCGCGCTCCTCCATGTGCAGGAGCTCGTCGAAGCCGAGCGTCTTGCTCTTCGCGATCGCGGCTTGGATCACCTCGAGGCGCCGCGCGTTCACCTCGATCGAGCGCACCTCGCCGTGCACGACCGCGCCTCCGAAGAAGTCTCCGTGCCCTTCGTTGAACCACGGGTGAGGGGCGAGCTCGCCCGCCGAGTAGTGGATGAACTGGTGGAACGCCTCGTGGTAGAGCACCTCGAAGGTCTCCGAGTCGTCGGAGACCGCTCGTTTGCGCGCCCGGGCCGCGTCGTAGAGCACGAGCTCCCCCGCCGGCGCGTGCCAGTAGCCGAGCGAATCCGCGTCGCCGCCGTACGCCAGGTACTCGTCGCGATCGCGGCACACGCGCACGGTCGAGACCGCTTGGATCGGCGCGACGGGCGGGAAGTACTTCTCGTACTGCGTGCGCAGGAACTCGATGTCGAGGCACATCTTCCGGATCAGCGGCTGATCCTTCGTGCTGTACACGACGATGTAATTGTCGGTGTCCTCGGCGCGCCAGCCGCGGACGAGCCGCTTGCGCACGTCGATGCGGAAGGGCACGTCGCGCAGGGTCGACTTCGCGTACAGCGCCGAGACCTCGGGCTCGTCGGTCGCGACCGGATCGTAGAGCCGCAGCCGCTCCGCGCACGTGCGCCACAGCGCGACCTGCTCCTTGAGCTCGTGCTCGCCGCACGAGCCGATGAGCGCGATCGTGCGCTGGTCGCTCGAGTACGCGTAGAACCATCCGACGATCGGCCGCGTCTCGTCCTCGCCCGGCATCAAGAGGGCCTCGCGCGCCGTGAACGCGCCCTGCGCCTTCCCCTGGACGCCCTTCCCGATCGACCAGCCCGGGTAGCGCGCCGCGATGTAGCGCTCGACGCTGTGGATCGGGGCTCGGAACGTGATGTCCGAGGCGGCCGACGCAGCGGGCGAAGCGCCCGGTGGGGTCGCCGGCTCGGGGATCGCGTCGATCCAGACGACGTCGATCGCCGGGCGGACGGCCTTGGCGGTCCGCGACTTCAGCCTCTCCGCGTACGAAAGGACGATCCAGCGCTCGTCGGGCGGGACCGGCAGGGGCTCGTAGCTGTGCGGCACCTGGAAAGAGAGGCCCAGGTCGTCGTGCTTTTCCGTCGTGAACCCCGTCTGGGCCGCGGCGGATGCCGCGAGGCACGCGGTGATCGCCAGCGCGGCAGCTCTTCGCACGACCCCGCCCGGCATGACGCGGTTTCTAGCCCTGCACGGCCGGTCGCGCAATCCGGCGCGTCGCGGCGCGCGCGAACGCCAAAGCTCGGACGCCCGTCTGGCCGATGGTAGGCCAAAGCAGGCGAGACCCCTCGGACTCACGTCCCCAAACGCGCGCACACCCATGCTTTTCCGCAAACAGAAGACGGCCCGCATCGAGCGCCGCCGGCAGTACCGCATCCCCCAGTCGAAGAAACACCCGCTGTCGGCAACTTTGAAGCAGGGGGAGACGACGCTGCAGGCCGAGTTCCTCGACGTCAGCGTGCACGGCGTGGGGCTGAAGCTCTCCGCGGAGCGCGGGGACAAGCTCGAGCTCGGGGACGTGGTCGAGCTCACCGTGATGAGCTTCTCTCACGGGAAGGTGACGACGCCCGGGAAGCTCGTCCACAAGGAATCGGACGGCAAGTTCGTCCGGGTGGGCTTCGAGTTCGTCAACATCGGCGACCTGTACAGCCAGCTCGACGCGTTCTACTCGCGCGTCTTCAACCGCCGCCGCTCGGTGCGCGTGCGCCCCGAGCTCGATCGCAAGCTGACGGTCGTGATGCGCGCCGCGAACAAGGAGCTGAAGGCCACGGTCACCAACGTGTCGGACACCGGCCTGGGCATCGTGATGCCGATGGAGAGCGGCGCGGAGCTGGGCAACGTCGAGGTCGTCGCGATCCAGTTCAAGCTGCCCGGCGCCTCGGAGCCGCTCCACGGCGCCGCATCCGTGCGCAACAAGAGCACCGCGTCGGGGCAGTTCCTGTGCGGTCTGATGTTCGACTTCGACCAGCAGAGCAGCCTCGCCACGCGGCGCGGCGAGATCGCCGCGTACGTCGAGAAGCGCGCGGAGGAGATCGCGAAGTGGG
>CAZQHA010000287.1:2978-6178 GCA_964592795.1 uncultured Planctomycetaceae bacterium
CGTCCAGCCGGTCCGCAAGGCCTGACGCGCCGCACCGGCGGCTCGCCCGCCGTCCCGATCCACGAAAATGACGCGGCCCGCGGAGCTCTCGAGCTTCCGCGGGCCGCGTCGCTTTCGTCGCCGAGCTACGTGCCCGGCTTCTTGCGGAACTGATCGAACGGGTTCGTGAACGTCGCGGGCTTGGGCGGTGCCGCCGGAGCCGGAGCCGCCGCCGGACGCGCGGGCGCCGCCGCCGGAGCCGGTGCCTGCGGCTGTTGTCGCGGCAGCGCCGCCCCGGGTTGGCCCACCGGAATGCGCGGTCCGGGCTGCGGCGCGCCCGTTTGCGCGGCGTGACCCGGCGCACCCGACGCGGCGTGCTCGGGGTTCTCGCCGCGCAGGCCGTCGACCTTCTTCCCGATCGACGCGATCTTCTGGAGCATGTCGTCCTTCGCGACGGACTTGAGGTACGCCTCGTTCGGATCGACTTGGCCGCTCTTGACGAGGTCGAGCAGCGCGTCGTTCAGGAGACGCATGCCCTGCTTCGCGCCCATCTGCATCGCCGACGGCAGCTGGTGGGTCTTGCCGTCGCGGATGTTCGCCGAGATGCCGGTCGTCGCGATCATGATCTCGAGCGCGGCCACGCGGCCCTTCGGGATCTTCTTGCACAAGGTCTGCGCGACGACGCCTTTGAGCGAGCTCGACAGCATCGTGCGGATCTGCGCCTGACGGTCGGCCGGGAACTGGTCGATGATCCGGTCGACCGTCGACGACGCGGTCGTCGTGTGCAGCGTGCCGAACACGAGGTGGCCGGTCTCGGCGGTCTCGATCGCGATCTCGATCGTCTCGAGATCGCGCATTTCTCCGACGAGCACGATGTCGGGATCCTCGCGCAGCGCGGCGCGCAACGCGCGCTTGAAGCTCTGCGTGTCGCGGTGCACCTGGCGCTGGTTGATCAGGCACTTCTTGTCGCGGTGCACGAACTCGATCGGGTCCTCGATCGTGATGATGTGGTCGGCGCGGTTCTGGTTGATGTGGTCGATCATCGCCGCGAGCGTCGTCGACTTGCCGCTGCCCGTCGGACCGGTGACGAGCACGAGCCCCTTCGACAGGTAGCACAGGTCCAGCACGGCTTTCGGCAGCTGGAGGTCCTCCGCCGAGAGGATCTTCGACGGGATGAGCCGGAACACGGCGCCGATCCCCTTGCTGTCGGTGAAGAGGTTCGCGCGGAATCGGCCCTGCCCTTCGAGCTCGTACGCGAAGTCGGTGTCGTTGTCCGCCTCGTACTCCTCCCGGTTCAGGGCGGGCGTGATCTCGTAGAGGATCTGGCGCATCTGGTCCTTGCCGATCTTCTGCGCGCCCTCGACCGGCACGATGTCACCGTGAAGTCGGAACTTCGGCTCTTGGCCGGCGGTCATGTGCAGGTCGGAGGCGCCGCTCGCGACCATCTTCTTGAACAGCTCGTCGATCCAGGCCATGTCGGGGTCCTGCTCGGGAAAGGGGTACGCCGGTGGCGAAGCGCCGCCGGCGACACGAGGTGTCGACCGGGATCGACGATTCCTTGAACGTCGAGCGGCGCGAGCGGCGCGCCGGTGCCGGGGCGAGGAAAAGAGTCGCGGCCGCGGATCGAGCTCCCCGTTCTCGAGGGGCCCGATCGACGGCCGCGGACCGAATGAAGCGTTCCTCGCCTTCAACAGGGGGCGGAGCACGCGGAAGCGACGCGGAACTCGAATTTCTTAACCGCTAGAATCCGCGGCTCACGGCCGACGGCAGGCCGTCCGATGACGACAGGTCCTTGCGCGCGCTCCTGAAGCTCCTCCTGCCGGCTCTCGCGGCCTTCGTCGTCGCCGCGGTCGCGCTTTCGACCTGGGCGCCTTGGCCCGAGGAGTACGGCTACGCGGCCAAGATGCGGTACTTCCAGGAGCACAAGGACGAGTTCGACGTCGTGTACATGGGCTCGAGCCGCGTCTTCCGCGGGATCGATCCGCGCATCGTCGACGCCGAGCTCGCGGCGGCCGGCGTCCCCTGCCGCTCGTTCAACCTGGCCGTCGGCGGGATGGGCGCGTTCGAGACCGACTACCTCCTGCAGCGGATCGCCGAGTTGAAGCCGGCGCGACTGCGCTGGGTGATCTTCGAGGGCCTCGCGTTCGATCCGACGTTCATCCGCACGGAGAACGTGCACGCGGCGCGGACGGTGTTCTGGCACACGCCGGCCGAGACGAAGTACGCGCTGCAAGCCGTGTCGCGGCTGGAGACGTCGCTCTTCGACAAGCTCGGTCTGTGCGTGACGCACCTGCAGCTCCTCTTGTGGAAGTACGCGAACTACGGCAGCGGGCAGAGCTACGTCGCCGCGATCACCGGCGAGAACCGCGACCCCTACGGGCGCGCGTTGACGCGCGAGCAGCTCGACGACGGGCGCGGCTACCAGTCGCTCGAGATGCTCTCGGACAAGTCCGACGAGGTCTTGCGAGCGAACCTGCTCGCGAACCGAGAGGGCATCGAGGCGCAGATCGCGGAGATGACCGCGCAGCGCGCGAAGCGTCCGGACCTCTCCGATTACGACCTCGACGCGCTGCGCGAGCAGTACCGCGCGGCGGACGCGATCGGCGCGCGCCTCGTGTACCTCTTGTTCGCGGCGGTGCCCGCGCCGCTCGAGGTGCTCGCGCTGCACGAGCGCGGGGACATCCCGCTCCTCTTCGACTACTACGATCCGGAGAAGTACCCGAAGCTGTTCGATCTCTCGCTCTACTTCGACGCCGGACACCTGAGCCGCGAAGGCGCGATCGAGTTCAGCAAGCTGCTCGCGGCGTCGCTCGCCGCGGAGATGAAGCGCGAGGGCCGGAACTAGATGGTCTTCACCGAAGGGCGCTTCTTCGTCCTGCTCTTCCTGTGCCTGTGCGTGTACTGGCCGCTGCGTTCGCACGCGCTGCGCAAGTGGTGGCTGCTCCTCCTCAGCGCGGTGTTCTACGGCGCGTGGGACTGGCGCTTCCTCGGGCTGATGTACGTGTCCGTCACGATGGACTGGTTCATCGGCTGGATGCTCGGTCGCGATCCGGTGCGCGGCGGACGGCGGCTGTGGCTCGTGATCTCGCTCGTCGGGAACCTCGGGATCCTGGGGTTCTTCAAGTACTTCAACTGGTTCGTCGAGTCGGCGGTGACGTTCGGCGAGTGGCTCGGCTTCCACGTCGACGCGCCGACCTTGCGCATCGTGCTGCCGGTCGGGA
>CAZQHA010000288.1:0-6151 GCA_964592795.1 uncultured Planctomycetaceae bacterium
CGGACGTGAGCTACCCGTCGCTCTCGGGCACGGCGGTGTTCCGCGACTACGTCGAGTTCCCGTCGCAGGTGCTCGAGCGCTGGCTCGGGACGCCCGAAGTGCTCAATCGCTTCGCGCTGCACTACAAGACCGGCGAGCCGATCCCGAAGGATCTCGTCGCGAAGATCGAGAAGGCGTCGACCTTCAACCAAGGCTTCGCGACGGTCGAGTACCTGTCGGCCGCGCTCATCGACATGAAGCTGCACCTGGCGGCGACGCCGGACTCGAAGATCGATCCGGCGGCGTTCGAGCGCGACACGCTCGCGGCGCTGGGCATGCCGAAGGAGATCGTCATGCGCCACCGCACGACGCACTTCAGCCACATCTTCTCGTCGGACAGCTATTCGGCCGGCTACTACAGCTACCTGTGGTCCGACACGCTCGCCGCGGACGCGTGGGAGGCGTTCGAGGAAGCCAAGAACCCCTGGGACAAGGCGACGGCGAAGCGCCTCCGCGACAGCGTGTTCTCGGTCGGCAACACGATCGACCCGGTCGACGGCTATCGGAAGTTCCGCGGGCGCGACGCGGGCACGGACGCGTTGATGCGGAAGCGCGGGTTCGCGGCGAAGTAGTACGCCTGGAAGGCGCGCGACCGATCGCGTTTCAAGGCCAGACGATCCGCACTCCGTTCGACCAATTCGTCGTCGCCTCGGTGCAGAAGCTCGGCGCCGTGTTGCGATAGAAAAGCTGGTAATAGCTCGTCTGCGCCGGCGGCTGCGCCGTCTGGATCGAGACCGGTGTCGTCTGCACGTCGTTCGGATACGTCCAGTGTCCGGTCGGCGCTCCGTGCGTGCTCGCGAAGTGCGCGCCGAAGCGAATCAACTGACCGTCGACGCAGCGGATGCCGTCCGCCGCCGCGATCCCGGCGGCCAGCTCGGCGTCGCCCTTGAGCAGGAGGCCGAAGCTCACGTAGTTCGCGCTGACGAACACGTCGAACGCGATCGTGTCCGGCGCGGTCGTGCCGGTGGCCGAGAGCAGCGCGCCGTCCAAGTTGAACGAGTTGGCGCAGCCGTGCCCCGGGGCGGCGGGCGGATTCGGCACGGTGTTCGGCGATGCGCACGGGCAGCTCGTCGCGAGCGTCCCGTCGCCGAAGCAGAAGGGGACGCCGGGCCGGAGCGGTCCGTCGCACTCGTCGGGCACGCCGTTCGAGTTCGCGTCCTGGCTCGTGCCGAGCGCGAGGTCGCAGTCATCCGGGACGAGGTTCGCGTTGCAGTCCGGCGCGCCGAGCGCGAGCTCGCACGCGTCGCCTTCGGCATCGCCGTCGCAGTCGGACTGCTTGGGGTTCGCGATGCCCGGGCAGTTGTCGCACGCGTCGCCGCGGCCGTCGAGGTCGCCGTCCGACTGGAGCGGATTGGGTGTCGACACGCAGTTGTCGATGCAGTCCGCAACTCCATCGCCGTCGCCGTCGGTGTCGGGCACGCCGCATCCGCATTGCCCGGGCGAGATCTTGAGCGGATCGTTCGGGCACTTGTCGCCGTCGCAATCGAGCACACCGTCTCCGTCGCTGTCGACGTCCGGAACGCCGCAGCCGCAGACCCCCGGCGACGTCTTGTTCGGATCGTTCGGACAGCCGTCGTTGCAGTCGGCCGTTCCGTCGCCGTCGCCGTCGGTGTCCGGGATGCCGCAGCCGCAGGCGCCCGGTGACGTCTTGCTCGGATCGCTCGGACAACCGTCGTTGCAGTTGGCGACTCCGTCGCCGTCGCTGTCCGTGTCCGGGTTTCCGCAGCCGCACTGCCCGGGCGCGCTCTTCTGCGGATCGCTCGGGCAGCCGTCGACGGTGCACGTGTTCGCGGGGAACCCGGGGTTGCCGAATCCGTCTCCATCGGTGTCCGTGCACGGATCGCACGCGTCACCGAGTGCGTCGCCGTCCGCATTCGACTGACTGGCATTGGACACGCTCGGACAGTTGTCGCTCGCGTCGGGAACGCCGTCGCCGTCCGCATCCGGCGGTGCGCCGGCCGAAGGCACCTGCACGCTCGTCTGCAGCGAGCCGCCGGTCTTGAAGAGGCCCAAAGTCAGCGTGCCGCTGGTCGGCGGCGTGCTCGCGTCGAAGCGGAAGTTGTACGTCGTTCCCCAGCGCAGCGCGTTCGCGCTGGGGTTCTGCGCGAACGTCTCGGTGGCCCACGTGATCGCGCCGCCCGCCTGCGTCGCGGGCCAGTCGGTGCCGCTGAAGTTCACGTTTCCCGGGCCGTCGCCGTTGCGGTACGCGACGTCGTGGAAGCCGATCGACGACAGCGCGGCACCCGCGCCGACCGGCAGCGAGAACGAGCGCACCGACGTGTCCGAGTTCATGTTGTAGAGCGCGTACTCGTAGTGCCACGTGCTCCCACCCAGGCTCGTCACCTTGTACGCGAGCACGAGACGCCCTTCGCCGGGGATGTCGAGGACGGCCTCGTTCACGCTCGGATCCAGCGCCTTCCACGCATGGATCGCCGACATCTCGCGCACGGTCGCGCCGGTGAAGCCGAACGTCCACGCGGAGCCGCTGCCGCTCACCGTCACCTCGCGGACCGACGCGTTGTTGTCGTCGTTCCCCGCCGCCGCGTCGTCGGGCGCGATGTAGTGACCTTCGCCGAAGTAGCGCGTGGTCGCGCTGCTCACCTCGAGGTCGGCGATCGCGACCTCGAGACGGCGCGCAACCGTGCCCGTGAAGCTGGGGTTCGCGGGAGGGAAGGTGAACACGCCGGTGTGCGCGTTGACTTGCCAGCGCGGTCCAAGGCCCGGCTGCGTGCCGTTGCGACCGGACGTGTACGGGTCCGAGCAGCCGACGCCGAGGTGCGTGCCGTCGGTCGACGAGCAGTTCGAGCAGCACAGCGTCTGGCTGAGCGCGAAGAAGCCGTGCTTGAGCCAGCTCATGCCGACCTGCTCGAAGCGCGCGGCGCCGCCGACGACCTTGTAGCGGTAGAGGTTGCCGCCGATCACCGGATGCTGGTTCGTGCTCTGGATCCAGTTGAGCCACACGTCGCCCTGGTTGCACGACGTCGTCCCGAGCGAAAGCGCCTCGAGGCCGCCGACGCTCGTGTAGTTCGAAGGCCCGGTGAGGTCGCCGACGATGACGTCGGGTCCCGTGGATCCCTGGCACGGCGTCTGGGCCGCGGCCGTCGACGGTACGAGCGACGCAAGCCCCATCGCGATCCAGGCGCTGAGAAATCGCTTCATCGGAGTGTGCGCCGCGGCACGGCGGTGGGTCGGAATGGAAGTCTATCGCACGATCGCGAATCGCGCGTTTACGCTATTCGCCCGTGGGCATCCCGCTCTACCACGTCGACGCGTTCGCGGACGAGCCGTTCACCGGCAACCCGGCTGCGGTGTGCTTGCTCGCCGAACGCACGAGCGACGAGCGCTGGATGCGCCTCGTCGCGCGCGACATGAACCTATCGGAGACCGCGTATGTGTCGCCGCGAGCGGACGGATTCGATCTGCGCTGGTTCACGCCCTCCGTCGAGGTGAACCTGTGCGGCCATGCGACGCTCGCGAGCGCACACGTCCTGTGGGAGGCAAAGCGGCTCGCCGCGCACGAGTCCGCGCGCTTCTTCACGAAGAGCGGTTGGCTCGCGGCCAAGCGCGCCGGCGAGGACATCGAGCTCGACTTCCCCGCGCGCGTCGCGGCGGAGTGCGCCGCTCCCGAAGGACTCGCCCGCGCGCTCGGCGCGACGCCGCGGTTCGTCGGACGCAGCGCGGACGATTACCTCGTCGAGGTCGCGGACGAGGGCGTCGTGCGCGGCGTGAAGCCCGACTTCGCGGCGCTGCGACAGCTCCCCGTACGCGGGGTCATCGTGACGAGCCGGTCGAGCGACGAGCGCTTCGACTTCGTGTCGCGCTTCTTCGCGCCCGGCGCCGGCGTCGACGAGGATCCCGTCACCGGGTCCGCGCACTGCGCGCTCGCGCCGCACTGGCGCGAGCGGCTCGGCAAGGACGCGATGACGGGCTGGCAAGCCTCCGCGCGCGGCGGACGCGTATCCGTCGTCGCGCAGGGCGATCGCGTGCTGCTGCGCGGCCGCGCGATCACGGTCGCGCGCGGCGAGCTGATCTGATCCGCGCGAGCGTCGGCGGCCTCGTTACCCAAAATTACGGATGACACCACGGTCGCGGCACGAAACACTTGGATACCCAAAGATCATGTGGTAAAGCACGCAGCCATGAGCGGCGCCGCACGATTCGCCATCGGACTCCTCCTCGGTCTGACGCTCCTCACCGCCATCGGATACGCCGCCTGGATGCGCACCACGCGCGGCTGGTTCGAACGGGACCTCGCGCTGCGCTCGACGCTCGCGATCAACGCGGCGCGCGGCAGCTTGGCGCGGAACTGGAACAACGATTCGACGCGCCTCGCCGAGACGCTCACCGACATCAGTCGCGACGAGCGGATCATGGGCGCGGCGGCGTGCTCGCAGAGCGGCGAGATCATCGCGAGCACGCCCGCGTACCCGGCTGAGTTCGCCGGCCGCGCGGTGTTGGAGCGCATGCGGCTCGAAGCGGGCCCCGACGCCCACACTTGGTCGCTGCCCAGCGAGTTGCCCTCCGGTCGAGTGCAACTGAGCGTCGTCCGCATCGACGACGCATCCGGTCCGCTGGGCGCGGTGATGCTTCTCCACGACCTCAGCTTCCTCGACAGGCGCGAGACGACCACGCGCAACTACCTGTTGATCGGCTTCTTCGCCGTGTCGCTCGCCGCCTCGGGTGTCACCTTCGCGGCCGCTCGCTTCGCCCGCCGCGGATGGATGCTCGAGCTGCGCCGCGCGCTCACCGGCGCCCCGACCGCCGAGTTCCAGCCGCTCGTCCGCGACGTGCGCACGCTCGTCGAGCGGCTCGCGCGCGAGCGCGAGTCGCCCGGCGAGCGCTGGAGCCCGGATCGGCTGCGCTCGACGCTGACTCGATACCTTGGGGACGAGCGTGTGGTGCTGCTCTCGAACCGCGAGCCCTACATCCACCAGCGTACGGACGAAGGTGTTCGCGTGCTGCATCCGGCGAGCGGCCTCGTGACCGCGCTCGAGCCTGTGATGCGCGCGTGCTCCGGCGTCTGGGTCGCGCACGGCAGCGGCAACGCGGACCGCGAGATGGTGGACGCGAAGGACCGACTTCTCGTTCCGCCCGGAGAGCATTCCTACTCGCTGCGCCGGGTGTGGCTGTCGGACGCCGAAGAGCAGGGGTACTACTACGGGTTTTCGAACGAGGGCCTATGGCCGCTCTGCCACGTCGCACACGCGCGCCCGCTCTTTCGCGAGGAGGACTGGCAGCACTACATCGAGGTGAATCGCAAGTTTGCCCACGCCGTGTGCGAGGAGGTCGACTCCGACGATCCGATCGTCCTGGTACAGGACTACCACTTCGCCCTGGCGCCGAGAATGATCCGCCAGCGCATGCCGAAGGCGACCATCCTGACCTTCTGGCACATTCCTTGGCCGAGCGCGGAGCGCATCGGCATCTGTCCTTGGCACGACGAGCTCATCGCGGGCCTGCTCGGATCGAGCATCCTGGGGTTTCATACTCAGCAGCACTGCAACAACTTCATCGACTCCGTCGACGCATTCATGGAGAGCCGCATCGACCGCGAGCACAACGCGATCGTCCAGCGCGAGAGGCGCACGCTCGTGCGGCCGTACCCGATCTCGATCGACTGGCCCGATCGAAAGCTCGAAGGCATCGCGTCCGTCGCGGAGTGCCGGAGCTCGGTGCGGCGTGATCTCGGGCTGCAGCAGAACGCGCTTCTGGGCGTCGGTGTCGACCGGCTGGACTACACCAAAGGCATCGAGGAGCGACTCCAAGCCGTCGATGCGCTGCTCACCCGCCATCCGGAGTACCGCGGAAGGTTCACGTTCCTGCAGGTCGCCGCGCCCAGTCGGACCAAGATCGAACGCTACCAGGAGCTCAACGATCGCGTGGAGGCGCTCGCGCGCGAGATCAATGCCAAATGGACGAAGGGCGCCTACGCGCCGATCGTCCTTCTCAAGCGACACCACGAGCCACCGGATATCTACCGTTTCTATCGCGCCGCGGACGTCTGCTACGTCAGCAGCCTGCACGACGGCATGAACCTCGTCGCGAAGGAGTTCGTCGCGGCGCGCGACGACGAGCAGGGCGTGCTGGTGCTGAGCGAGTTCACCGGCGCCGC
>CAZQHA010000289.1:0-6149 GCA_964592795.1 uncultured Planctomycetaceae bacterium
CGAAGCCCGAAGCCAAGCCGGGTGCCAAGCCCGAAGCGGCGGCCAAGCCCGACGCGAAGCCGGCGAAGCCCGGGAAGGAGTGATCTCGCGCGCGGCTTGCGAGGCCGTGCGCGCCCGATAGAATGCTCGGCCCCCGCAACTCGCGGGGGCCCCTGGGTGCTTCGTGGTGAGGCTCGTCGTCGGTCTGGGCAATCCCGGTCCCGAGTACGAGTGGACGCGACACAACGTCGGGTTCCAGGTCCTCGACCGCATCGCCAAGTCCCAGGGACTGCTCTTTCAGCCTGCCCGCTCGCTCGACGGTTACGACGGCCCCCGTGCTTTTCAATTCGCGCGCTCGACGGATCTCGACGCGCTCTTCGTGAAGCCGGGGACGTTCATGAACCGCTCGGGCGAGGTGGTGAGTGCTCTCACGCGCTGGCTACGGCTCGATCCGGTGGACCTGATGCTCGTGTACGACGACTTCGATCTGCCGCTCGGCGGCCTGCGCATCCGCCCGCACGGCGGGAGCGGCACGCACAACGGCATGCGTTCGATCCTCGAATCCCTCGCGTCCGATCGATTCCCGCGCCTGCGCGTCGGGATCGGTGCGGCGCGAACCGACGCGGCGCGCCATGTCCTGGAGCCGTTCACGGAGAAGGAGCGAGTCGAGATCGAGATCTCGGTGGCCGAGGCCGCCGAGGCGGTCGTCGACTGGCTCCGGACCGGGGACATCCAAGGTTGCATGACGCGGTTCCACAGCCGCTGGAATCAGGGCTCCGAGCCTGGAGGCTCCGCCCGCATCACACACGACAAGGAGTAAGGTTTGGCACGTCTGTACGAAGGTATGTTCCTCCTCGACAACCAGGTGGTGCGGGAGGGCTGGCAGCAAGCGAAAGCGCGCGTGACCGACACGCTCGCCAAGCACGGCGCGAAGGTCGTCTCCGCGCGCCGTTGGGACGAGCGCAAGCTCGCCTACACGGTCAAGCGCAAGAACCGCGGGACGTTCCTCCTCTGCTACTACGAGATGGGGAACGAGCACATCACCGCCATGCGCCGCGACTTCGACCTCTCGGAGCCGGTGCTGCGCTACTTGATGCTGACCTGCGACGCGATCCCGGAGGGCGAAGCCGAGCTCGCCGCCGCGGAGCAAGCCGCCGACTTCACGGTGCCGCCGCCGCCGCCGGACGACGCGGTCGAGCCGCAAGCGCCGCCCCGCGAGCGCCGTCGCGACGACGGCGAGTTCATGGTTCCCGACCTCGACGCGCTCGCGCTCGAGGACGACGACGGCGACGACCGTCCGCGCGGCCGCAGACCGGAAGCTCGCGCTTCCACGACGGAGGCTTGATCCATGGTGCACCCCCGAAGACCCCCGCCGCCGCCGATCAGCGGCAAGTTCTGCGACGATCCGAAGCTCGACTACAAGGACACCACGAACCTGCGCCGCTTCCTGACGGCTCACGGTCAGATCCTCTCGCGCAAGCGCACCGGCTACTGCGCGCAGTGTCAGAAAGAGCTGAAACAGGCCGTGAAGCGGGCGCGCCACCTGGCGCTCCTCCCCTTCGTCGCGTAGCACTGGAGATCCTGCGATGGCTCAAAAAATCGAAGTGCTGCTGCGCGACAACGTGAAGGACCTCGGCCGCTGCGGCGACGTGGTCCGCGTGACGCAGGGCTATGCCCGCAACTACCTCCTGCCGCGGCGGATCGCCGTCTCGGCGACCGAGGACAACAAGCGCGCGATGGTTCGCCGCCGCGCGCGGCTCGACGCCGAGGAAGCGGCGCGCAACGCCCAGATCGACGCGCGCATCGCGGCGGTATCGGGGATCGTGCTGACGACAAGAGGCAAGGCCGACGAGAGCGGCCACCTCTACGGCTCGGTGAACGCGGTCGCGATCGTCGAGCTGCTCGCCGCGGGCGGTCACACGTTCCACGAAAAGGACGTTCGACTCGACGCGCCGATCAAGGCCGTGGGCACGCACACCGTGCAGATCCACGTGTTCGGCGATCGGTTCGCGCCGATCCAAGTCGTGGTCGAGGCCGAAGCCGCGAGCGCGTAACGACTCGCTTCGTAAATCTCGTCGATGCCGCGCGCAGGCTGCGCGGCTTCGACGAGTTGCGTTTTGGGACGCGCTTCGCACGCGAGATCGTTCCGCTTCCCGCTCCGCTGCACGGCCGATATGCTCCGCACGATGCAGGAGGAGAACGGCACGGGGCGCGTTCCGCCCCACAACGAAGAGGCGGAACGCTCGCTCCTCGGCGCGCTCCTGCTCGAGCCCGAACGCGTCCCGGAGATCTCGGAGTCCGTCAAGGGCGACGATTTCTTCGCCGCGCGCCACTCGATCGTGTTCGACACGCTCGTCTCCCTCGCGGAGCGCAGCTTGCCGATCGATTTCGTCAGCGTCGGAGAGGCGCTCGCCGCCACCGGCAAGTTCCATCAAGTCGGCGGGCGCAGCTACCTCGTCGAGCTCTCGACGTGCGTCACCTCGTCGGCGCACCTCAAGCACCACGCGCGCATCGTCGCCGAGACCGCGACGCTGCGCCGGCTGATCCGCGAGGCGACCGAGATCATCGCGACCGCGTACTCGACGCGCCCCGACGGCGAGAGCGTGCAGAAGCTGCTCGATCTCTCGGAGAACAAGATCTTCCAGGTGTCGGGCGAGAGCGATCGCGGCGAGGCGACCGCGCTCTCGAAGGCCATCGAGGAGACGTTCCGCCGCATCGATTCGGCGAGCCACCGCTCCGGCCCGACGGGGCTGCCGAGCGGCTTCTTCGACCTCGACGAGATGCTCTCGGGCTTCAACGCCGGCGATCTGATCGTGATCGCGGCGCGGCCGTCGATGGGGAAGACCGCGCTCGTGCTCAACATCATCGACCACGCGGCGACGCACCCGCCCGAGCACGTCGACCATCCGCCGATCATCCTGTTCTTCAGCCTCGAGATGGGGCAGCAGTCGATCGTGCGGCGCCTCTTGTGCACGCGGGCGCCCGTCGACGCGCACAAGCTGCGCACCGGCAAGATCCCGAACGAGGACTACTCGAAGCTGGCGCGCGCCGCGGGCGAGCTCGCCGGCACGCGCATCTTCATCGACGACAGCCCGGGACTCTCCGTGATGGCGCTGCGCAGCCGCGCGCGGCGGCTCAAGCAGCAGCACGGGCTCGACATGGTCGTCGTCGACTACTTGCAGCTGATGTCGCATCCCAAGGCCGAGAGCCGCCAGCAGGAGATCTCCAACATCTCGCGCGGCTTGAAGGAGCTCGCGCGCGAGCTCGACGTGCCGGTGATCGCGCTGTCGCAGCTCTCGCGCGCGGTCGAATCGCGCGACGACAAGCGGCCGATGCTCTCGGACCTGCGCGAGTCGGGCTCGATCGAGCAGGACGCGGACGTCGTGCTGCTGCTCTACCGGCCGGAGTACTACGTTCGAAAGGAAGAGCAGACCGCGGAGATCCGCGGGCTCGCCGAGGTGATCGTCGCGAAGCAGCGCAACGGTCCGACGGGCGACGTCAAGCTCCAGTTCTTCGCGCCGACCATGCGCTTCGAGAACCGCGCCCCGAGCATGGATGAGCCGTTCAATCCATAGCGCGAAGACGCGCGGCCATAGCGCGAAGACGCGCGGCCATAGCGCGAAATCGCGCGGCCATAGCGCTCAGACGCGCGGCCATAGCGCTCAGACGCGCGGCCATAGCGTGCTCGCGGCCCTCGTGCTCCTCGTCGGCCGCGCGATCGCGCAGGACACGCCTCCGCCGCCGCCGCCGACCGAGGCGACGCAAGCCCAGGCGCGACCCACGGTCGTGGGCATCGACGTCGTGGGGCAACGCCGCTACACCGCCGCGCAGCTCGTCGAGGCGCTCGGCCAGAAGGTCGGCAAGCCGCTCGACCCCGCGGCGATCGAGCGCGGATTGGAGACCTTGTGGCGCGTCTTCCACGTGCGTACCGAGCACGTGCAGTACCGCGAGGTCGAAGGCGGACTGCGGCTCCTGCTCTCGATCACCGAGATGCCCGTCGACCTGGAGCCGCGCTTCATCGGCAACACGGAGATCGACGTCGAGACGCTGCGCAAGTGGGCGTTCCTCGGCGACAAGAGCGAGCTGTACCTGTACCAGTCGGCGCGCGTGAAGCAGCGCTTGCTCGAGGGCTACCGGCGCGAGGGCTTCTACTTCGCCGACGTCGAGGTGCAGATCCGCGAGCCGGGCGACACGCCCGAAACCGCGAACGTCCTGCCGGACGTCATCTTCGAGATCCGCGAGGGCCCGCAGGTGCGCGTCAAGGACGTGATCATCGAGGGCAACCAGTCGATGCCCGAGACCGGCATGCTGTTCTGGGCCAGCGGGTTGACGAAGCTCGCCGACACCGAGCTCGACGGGCCCTGGCTCTTCAATTGGAAGGGTTCGAAGTTCGTCGACGACGAGCTCCAAGCCGACCTGCTCGCCATGCGCCAGGTGTACCGCGACCGCGGATATCTCGACGCGGTCGTCGAGCTCGAGTCGCTCAAGTTCAATTCGGATCGCAGCCGCGTGACCATCCACGTCGTGATCGACGAGGGTCAGCCGTACACGGTCTCGAAGCTCTCGATCCGCGCGGTGATGCTCGAGCTCGATCCCAAGAAGCAGGAGCGGATCGAGAAGCCGGCCGAGCTCCTGTTCCCCGAAGCGGAGCTGCTCGCGCTGTGCAAGTCGAAGGTCGGCGAGCGCTTCGAGTCCAACCGGCAGATGGCCGACGTCGCGGCGCTGCGCAGGTACTACGGCGAGCGCGGCTACCTCTCGCACCCCTCGCTCGCCGGGCACGATCCCTGGCAGTTCCTCGATCCCGAGCTCGTGTTCGACGACGAGAAGCACGAAGTCGCGGTGACGTACAAGATCGCGCAGGGACGGAAACGCTTCATTCGCGAGGTGATGTTCAGCGGCTCCAAGCACACTCGCGATCGCGTCCTGCGCCGCGAGGTCGGGATGCTGCCGGGCAACCTGGCCGACATCGAGGAGATCACGAAGTCGAAGAATCGCCTGTACTCGACCGGCTACTTCCTCGACGAGATGACGCCCGAGGACCACAGGGATCCGACGTTCCAGTTCATCCCGACCGAGGACCCCGACTGGGTCGACCTCGAATACCTCGTCGAGGAAGGCCGCGTCGTCAACTTCATGATCCAGGCCGCGGTCGACTCGAACAACGGACTCTTCGGCCGATTGTCGCTGTCGATGCGCAACTTCGACGTCTCGAACACGCCCGACCGATGGCTCGACACGTTCGAGGACATCTACGACAAGGAGGCGTTCCACGGCGCGGGGCAGCGGCTCGACCTCGAGATCTCGCCCGGCACGCAGGTCGACTACTACCGCGTGCGCTTCGTCGAGCCCGATCTCTTCCGCAAGCACTTCGATCCGTACGGGCTCGAGGTCGAGTACTTGCGCCGGACGAGCACCAGCGCCGACTTCTACACCGAGGATCGCACCGACCGGCGGATCATGCTCGGCAAGGAGTTCGGGCGCGAGCTCTGGGCGGGCGTCGGGTACACGAACCAGCTCCTCGACGTGTACGACATCGAGGCGCCGCTGGCCGGCTTCGTACAGCCGGGGGAGTCGACCGTGCCGCCGCAGATCTTCGAGCAGGCGGGGGAGTCGGACCTGATCGGCGCGCTCTTCGACGTGCGCTACCGCAATCTGGACACGACGATCAACACGCGCGAGGGCGTGATCGTGTCGTGGAAGAACGGCGTGTACGGCGGCCCGCTCGGCGGCGACTACCAGTTCGTGAAGTCCGATCTCGACTTCCAATGGATCGTCCCGCTGGGAGACCCCGACGACGATACGCGCCCCGGGTTCCGCTTGTCCGCCGGCCTGGGGGTGGGCGACGGGTTCGGCGATTCGAAGGAGGTGCCCTACACGGAGCGGTTCTTCCTGGGCGGCCGCACGACGCTGCGCGGCTTCGAGTACCGCGGCGTCGGACCGAACTTCAACGGCGAGCCGCTCGGCGGCGAGACGTCGTGGAACACGACGCTCCAGTACCACCATCCGCTGTACTCGATCGTGCAGCCCGGCTCGTACCGATCGGTCGAGATGTTCTACGGCGTCCTGTTCCTGGACGCGGGCATCGTGTTGATCCCGTCGAGGGCCGTGTTGAACATCTGCTCAAACAGGAACATCACTCCTCCTACTTGTTCAGTTCCGTCAGCTTGTTT
>CAZQHA010000290.1:0-6142 GCA_964592795.1 uncultured Planctomycetaceae bacterium
ACCATCGCGATGCGATCGCCGCGCAGCGCGCGCCACGCGGCCGGCGTCGCGTGCGCGAGGTCCTGGCCTTCGAAGCGGATCGACGCCGAGGTCACGCGCGCCGGCGGTGCGAGGAGCCCCATCACCGCGAGACACGTCGCGGACTTGCCCGAGCCCGATTCGCCGACGAGACCGAGCGTCTCGCCGGCCTCGATCTCGAACGAGACGCCGTCGACCGCGCGCACGCGGCCGTGCTTCGTGTCGAAAACGACGGACAGCCGGTCGACCGAGAGGACGCCGCTCACGAACGCCCCTTCTCGAGCTTGGGGTCGAGCGCGTCGCGCAGCTCGTCGCCGAGGATCGAAAGCGCGAGCAGGACCGATCCCATCGCGGCCGCGGGCCACGCGACGAGCCACCAATCGAGGCGCAGCGGGTTGATCGCTTCCGTGCCTTCGACGGCGAGCAGCCCGAAGCTCACCTTGGGCGGCTCGATGCCCAGGCCCAGGAACGACAGGAACGCCTCGAAGAGCATGACGGCCGGGATCGTGAGCGTCAGGTAGACGATCACGACCGGCGTCACGTTGGGCAGGATGTGCACCGCGAAGATGCGCGCCGGCGATGCGCCCAGGACGCGCGCGGCCTGCACGAACTCGCGGCGCTTCAGCGCGAGCACCTGTCCGCGCACGACGCGCGCCATCGTCAGCCAGTAGAACGCGCCGATGACGACGTAGAAGAGCGCCTCGCGATCGATGCCGAAGCGCGCCTCGAGCTCCGCGCGCCACGCGTCGAGGATCGTGATCAGGAAGATCACGAGGAAGATGAACGGCAGCGAGTAGAGGACGTCGACGAAGCGCATCAAGAGGTCGTCGATCCATCCGCCGGCCAGTCCCGCGATCGCGCCGATCGCGACGCCGATCACGAGGCTCGTCGCCGCGGCCGCGAGCGCGGCCAGGATCGACGCGCGGCTGCCCCACACGATCCGCGACAGGAGGTCGCGGCCCTTCGAGTCGGTGCCGAGCCAGGGCGCGGTCTGCCAGTCGCCGAAGATCCCCTGTCGCACGGAGACGAGCGCGCGATCGACGGCGGAGAGCTCCCAGTACTCGGGCTCGAATCCCGGCCGGCCGAATTCGATCCACGGGGCGACCGGCGCCTGCGCCTCCGGCCTCAAGTGCAGCGTGACCGGCGACGGCAGCGGCCACAGGGGCGCGAGCAGGCTCGCGCACAGGACGGCCGCGAGGAACGCGAGCGAGATCCAAGCCGCGCGCGTCATCTCTCCGAGAGCTCGATCCGCGGATCGAGCCACGTGTACGCGACGTCGACCAGCGCGTTGAACGCGCACACCATCACCGTGTAGAGGATCGTCACGCCCATCGCGAGCGTGTAATCGCGATTGAGCGCGCTGTTCACGAAGTGCGAGCCGGTGCCCGGGATCGCGAAGATGCGCTCGATGACGAGGCTCCCGGTGAGCACGCCCGCGGCCGCTGGACCGACGTACGACACGACCGGCATGAGCCCCGCGGCGAGGACGTGGCGCACGACGACGTCGCGCGGCGCGAGCCCTTTCGCGTGCGCGGTGCGGACGTGGTCCGCGGAGAGCGCCTCGAGCATCCCCGTGCGCGTCAAGCGCGCCACGTACGCCGCGAACGGCGCCGCGAGCGCGAGCGCGGGGAGCAGGAGATGCCGCCAGGTGCCGTAGCCTGCGACCGGAAGGACGCCCAGCCAGAACACGAAGACGATCACGAGCACGCCCGCGACGACGAAGTTCGGGATCGCGATGCCGGCGGTCGCGAAGAGACGCAGCAGGACGTCGAGCTTTCTGCCGCGCGACAACGCGGACGCGACCCCGGCGGCGACGCCGATCGTGAGCGCGAAGACGAGCGCGAGGCTCCCGAGCGCGAGCGAGATCGGCAGCGACTCTGCCAGGATGTCGTTGACCGTGAAGTCGCGATACCGCAGCGACGGGCCGAAGTCGCCGCTCGTCACGCCGCCGAAAAGGCGCGTGCCGTCGCCGCCGAGCCACTCGGCTCCGCGCTCGTCGAGGTTGAGCGGCCCGACGTACTGGAGGTATTGCTTCCAGAGCGGCCAGTCGAGGTGATAGCGCGCCGCGATTGCCTGCTCGACCGCGGGGCTCAACGATCGCTCGCCGTCGAACGGTCCGCCCTTGACCGCGCGCATCAGGAAGAACGACGCGGTGACGACGAGCCACGTCGTCGCGAGCAGCCAGAGCGCTCGGCGGACGAGGAAGCGCGTCATGGGCGCTTCCAATGCCAGAACTTCGGGAAGTGCTCGTCGAGAACGTTCTCGCCGAATCCGCCCAGGCGCGGATCGACGAGGTTCGTGGTGACGATGGTGTAGAGCGGGAGGATCGGCAGCGCGTCGAGGAGCAGCGCCTCCGCCTCGGCGAGGAGTCGCGCGCGCTCCGTGGGCTCTGCGCGCACCGCGTGCGCGAGGAGGGCGTCGTACTCGGGATCCGACCAGCCGGTGCGGTTGTTCTCGCTCGTCCCCGCGAAGATCTCGAGGAAGCTCATCGCGTCGGGGTAATCGCCGATCCACGACGAGCGCGAGACGTCGAACGCGAGGCTCTTCTGCGACGCGAGGAAGACCTTCCACTCCTGGCTTCGATACTGGACGTCGACTCCGAGGTGCTTGCGCCAGCCGTCACCGATCACCTCCGCGATGCTCTTCTGGTTGCCCTGCGTGTTGTAGTGGATCTCGACGGTGAGCGGCGGCATCGCGGCGAGCAACGCGCGCGCGCCTCGGCGACGTCCTCCGCGAAGCTCGCGTGCCGCATCGACGCGCCCGCGTACTCATCGAGGCCCGGCGGCACGAACGAGTACGCCGGGATCTCTCCGCCGCGCGTGATGTTCTCCGTGATCGCGCGGCGGTCGACGCACAGCGCGAGCGCGCGCCTCACGCGCGGATCGTCGAACGGCGGTCGTGTGACGTTGAAGCGGTAGAACGCGGTCGCGAGGTAGGGCGCGGGGCGCATGTACCCGCGCTCGCGCAGCGGCAAGAGGAGGTCACCCGGCGGCGCGTCGATCCATCCGACCTCGCCCGACAGGAAGAGGTTCAGCCGCGTGCCCGCGTGCTCGACCGTGAGGCAATCGATCGTGTCGAACGCGACGTTCTCGCGATCCCAGTAGCCCGCGTGCTTCACGAAAAGGATGCGGTCGTTCACGCGGCGCTCGGCGATCTGGTAGGGACCGTTCGTCACGAGATTCTCGGGCCGCATCCAGTCGACGTTCCATGTCGCCGGTGCGCGCTCCTTCATCGCGGCGAGGCTCGCGACGTGCACCGGCATCAGCGCGCACGAGGCGGTGAGCGCGAGGAAGTAGGGGACGGGGTGCTCGAGCTCGATCTCGAGCGTGCGATCGTCCGGCGCGCGGATCGCGACGCGATCGAAGCCGTGGACCTCGCTCGTGAACGCGCGCGCGCCGCGCACGCACCACAGTTGATACGCGTATTCGGCGCCCGTGCGCGGATCGAGCAAGCGCTCGAAGCTTCGGACGAAGTCGCGCGCCGTCACCGGATCGCCGTTCGACCAGCGCGCGTCCTCGCGCAGGTGAAACGTGTAACGAAGCCCGTCCGGCGACATGTCCCAGGACTTTGCGACGCCCGGGCGCGGCTCGAGCGTGAACGGATCCTTCACGCACAGTCCCTCGAAGAGGAAGCGCAGGACCTTCCCCTCGGGGATGCCGGTCGTCGTCGCCGGGTCGAGCGAGGTCACCTCGGCCGAGTTGACCCACGTGAAGTCGGCGCGGTCGAGCCTCGAGCTCGACACGGCGCACAGGCCGAGAGCGATCATCGTGATCGCGAGCGCGGTCGCGGCGATCGTGCGCATCCCCCTCATGCGGTCGCAGGGTAGCAGTCGTCGTGTCGCGAGGAAGCTCGGCCGGTGTGCTTGACCCGAGCGCGCGCGAAGACCTAGGGTTACGCGCACGCCTCGCGAGCAGTTCGCGGGTTGCCCGGACGCGTCCGCGGGGTAGCTCTCAAGACGGCCATGCACGCACGGAAACGGCTCGCTCCGCTCGCGCTCCTCGTGTGCGCCGCGTGGTCGCCGGTCGAGGAGCCGAGGTTCGGCCCCGGCCCGGCGCCGGTGGACGAGTTCCATCCCGACCGCCGGCCGCGCGCGGACGGAACTCGGCCGCCGCAGCCTCAACCGGCCTTCGGCGGCCGCGCGATCGTCCACCTCGAGGCGATGCCGCCGACGCTCTGCTACACGATCGAGAACTCGGCGGTCACGCGGCGCATCCAGTACGAGCTCAACGAGACGCTGCTGACGCAGGACTGGGAGACGCACGACTTCGGGCCGAATCTCGCCGAACGCTTCGATGTCGGCGAGTCCGGCACCGTGTTCACGTTCCATCTGCGGAAGGACGTGAAGTGGCACGACGGCCATCCATTCGACGCGCGCGACGTTTGGTTCAGCTGGAGCGTCTACCAGAATCCCAAGGTGCAGTGCGGCGAGAAGCGCCAGCAGTTCCAGAAGATCGTGCGCGCCGAGACACTCGATGCGCACACAGTCCGCTTCGAGTACGGCGAGCCGTACGCGCTGGTGCATCAGAGCCTCGGCGACATGTTCATCCTGCCGTCGCACCTCTACGACCTGTCGGATCCCGACAACGCCGACGGCCAGAAGAGGCGCGCGGCCGATCCGGACTGGAAGCCGAGCGACACGGAGCAAGGCGAGTACGTCAACAAGAACCCACACAACCGCGATTGGATCGGACTCGGGCCGTACAAGCTCGCCCGGTGGGACGCCGAGTCGATCGAAGCGCGTCGTTTCGACGGCTACTTCGATCCTTCGCGCGGCGGCTACCTCGACACGATCCGCTGGCGCTACATCCAGAAGGACGCCGTCGCGTTCCAGGCACTGCTCGCGGGCGAGCTCGACTTCTACACGCGACTGACGTCGGACGAGTACTTCGGAGAGGCGACCGAGAAGCCGCTCTTCACCGATCGTTACTACAAGGGTCACTACTACGCGACCGCGTACTGGTACATCGGATGGAACATGAAGCGGCCGCAGCTCGCCGACGTGCGCGTGCGCCGCGCGCTGGCGCAGCTCGTCGACTTCGACGAGTACAAGCGCTCCTTCTACAGGGGCGTCGCCGTGCAGGTCACGGGTCCGAGCAGTCTCTACTCGAAGGGCTACAACCACGACGTGAAGCCCTACCCGTACGATCCCGCCGCCGCGGAAGCGCTTCTCGACGAAGCCGGGTGGTACGACCGTGACGGGGACGGCGTGCGCGACAAGGACGGCAAGGCGCTCGAGATCGAAGTCCTCCTCCAGGCCGGCAGCCAGGTGGGACAGCAGTTCGCGCTGCGCTACCAGGAGAACCTCGCGCGCGTCGGCATCCGACTCTCGATGACGGAGCTCGAGTGGGCGACGCTCCTCGACCGCCGCATGCAGCGCGAGTTCGACGCGATCGCGCTCGGCTGGGCGCCACCGCTCGAGAGCGACCCCGGACAAGTGTGGTCGTCGAGCCACGTCGACAAGCGCGAGAGCTCGAACTTCGTCGGCTTCGTCGACGAGACCTCCGATCGCCTGATCGAGCGCATCCAACGCGAGCTCGATCCCGACGCGCGCGCGCGCATGTGGCGCGAGCTACACGCGCGCATCTACGAGCTCCAGCCGTACCTTTTCGCGTACAACCCGCCGCGCAAGTTCGCGATGTCGAAGGCGATCCGCGGCTTCCAAGCGGTGCACATCGATCCGAACTACGTGATCCGCCGCTGGTACTACCCCGCCGGGACGCCCGGCACGCGCCCGACGCGCGAGCAGAGCGACTGAACGGGGACCCGCGCGCGCGTGCTGAACTACTGCCTGCGGCGGCTCGCGTGGATGATCCCGACGATGATCGGGATCACGCTCGTCGTGTTCCTCGCGGTGCACGCGGCTCCCGGCGATCCGGCGCTGATCCGCTTCGGCGCGGCGGAGAGCACGGCGTCGAGCGCAGACCTCGCGGCCGAGCGCGCGCGCTTTCGCGCGGAGCATCTGCTCGATCGGCCGCTCGTCGTGCAGTACCTGCACTTCCTCGGGCCGTTCGATCTCTCGCCGAGCGGGCACGACTGGTTCGGCGGCGACGGCACCGATCCCTGGCACGGCGTGCTCGCGCTCGACTTCGGTGACGAATACCAGCGCGGCGGCGTGCCCGTGCTC
>CAZQHA010000291.1:0-6130 GCA_964592795.1 uncultured Planctomycetaceae bacterium
ACGGCGGAGCGCTCGCGAGGATGCTGACCCCGTTCCGCTTGGGAGTCGGCGGCCGCCTCGGCACGGGGCGCCAGTGGATGAGCTGGATCTCGCTCGAGGACGTCGTGTCGGTCCTGGAAGCGGCCGTGCTCGACGAGCGACTGTCCGGACCGATCAACGCCGTTTCTCCGGCGCCGGTGCGCAACGACGAGTTCACGCGGGTTCTCGCGCGCACTCTCGGCCGGCCGGCGTTCGCGCACGTCCCCGGCGCGGCGCTGCGTGTGGTCACGGGGAAGCTGGCCGACGAGCTCTTGCTGGCGAGCCTGCGAGTCACGCCGCGAGCGCTGACCGAGCTCCAGTTCCGCTTCCGACACGCGACGCTCGACGACGCTTTGAAGAGCGTGCTGCGGCGGGCCGCTTGAGAGCGGGCCGAGGCTCGTGAGAACGCACCATCTGCACGCGCGGCTGCGCATCGAACGCGAAGTCGAGGAGGTCTTCGCGTTCTTCTCGAACCCTCGAAACCTCGAGGCGATCACACCGCCTTGGCTGCGCTTTCGGATCGTGGCCGTGAGCTCGGACCGGATCACCACCGGAACGCAAATCGACTACCGGCTGCGGTTGCGCGGCGTTCCGATTCGCTGGAGGAGCCGGATCTGCGTGTGGGAGCCGCCGGTGCGCTTCGTCGACGAGCAGGTGATCGGGCCGTACCGGCTCTGGCGACACTTGCACACCTTCGAGCGCGACGGCTGTGCGACCCTCGCGCGCGATTGGGTCGAGTACGCCGCGCCGGGCGGTCCCTCCGTGAACAGGCTCCTCGTCGCTCCGGACCTGCAGCGCATCTTCGACTTCCGCGCGCGGTCGTTGCTCGAGCACTTCCACGGATGAGGACTCGGTTGCATCCGAACGCCCACATGCTGCGAAAGCACACGCGTGGCGACGGCACTCTGGCTCTCGTTGGGCGGTTGGGCGGGCACTGCGTCGGCGATGGCCGTCGGCTGGCTGCGTCAGCGACGCACGCGGAACGCCGGCATCGTCGATGTCCTGTGGGCGGCGAGCCTGGGGCTCTTGGCTCTTGCGTACGCGGTGCTCGGTGACGGCTGGGAACCGCGCCGAGCGCTGGTGGCGGGCATGGCGGGTCTTTGGTCGCTTCGGCTGACGCTGCACCTCGCACGCCGAGTGCGCGACGAGTCGGAGGACGGTCGCTACGCGAAGCTGCGAGAGGAGCTCGGGGCGCGGTTCGACCGTTGGATGCTCGTGTTATTCCAAGCGCAGGCGCTGCTCGCGAGCGTCTTGTCGCTCGTGTTCCTCGTGCCCGCGCTGTCGAGCGAGCGCGGCTGGCGGACGCTCGACGCGCTGGCCGTGGCCGTTTGGATCGTCGCGTTCGCCGGGGAGACGCTCGCCGATCGTCAGCTGCGCGCGTGGCGCGCGGATCCGGCCCACCGCGGGCGCACGTGCCGCGCCGGACTTTGGAGCTGGTCCCGTCATCCCAACTACTTCTTCGAGTGGCTGCACTGGATCGCGTACGCGCTGCTGTGCACCGGGCTCACGTTCGGCTGGATGGCATGGCTTGCCCCGGCGCTGATGCTGTTCCTGATGCTGCGCGTCACGGGCATCCCTCCGACCGAGGCGCGCGCGTTGCTCTCGCGCGGCGACGATTATCGCGAGTACCAACGCACCACGAGCGCGTTCTTCCCCTGGCCGCGCAAGCACGCGACGTCCGTCGCAGCGGAGTCGGCATGAGATCCGCGTTGGCGCTCCTCGATCGCGGGTTGCTCCCCGACGCCATGACGCGTCAGGGCATCCGGTCCTTGCTCCGCCGGCGGCTGCGCGAGCAAGCGCGGCGGCATGCGCCTGGACGCGATCGAGTGCTCCTCGATTGGGTGCGCGAGATGCGCACTAGCCCGATCGCGCTCGTGCCGCAGAAAGCGAACGAGCAGCACTACGAGCTTCCCTCGGAGTTCTTCGAGTCCGTGCTCGGCCCGCGGCTCAAGTACAGCAGCGCCTACTATCCCGACGCGACGACGACCCTCCAGAGGGCCGAGGAGGCGATGCTCGCGCTGACGTGCGAGCGCGCGACGCTCACGGATGGACAAGACGTGCTCGAGCTCGGCTGCGGCTGGGGCTCGCTGACCCTGTGGATGGCGGAGCGCTACCCGCGCAGTCGTATCGTCGCGGTGTCCAACTCGGGGCCGCAGCGAAAGTTCATCGAGGCGCGAGCACGATCGCGGGGGCTCTCCAACGTGGAGGTGCTCACGCGCGACATGAACACCTTCGACACGGATCGGAGATTCGACCGAGTCGTGTCGGTCGAGATGTTCGAGCACATGCGCAACTGGGAGGCGTTGCTCCGTCGCGTGCACGCGTGGCTGCGACCGGGGGGCCGCGTGTTCCTCCACGTGTTCGCGCACGCGAGCTACGCCTACCCATTCGAGGTGCGCGACGAGTCGGACTGGATGAGCCGCTATTTCTTCACCGGCGGCATGATGCCGAGCGCCGATCTCATCGAGCGGCTCGACGTTCCCTTCGCGGTCGAGGGGCGCTGGCTCGTCTCGGGCGAGCACTACGCCCGCACGGCGGAGGACTGGCTCGCGAACTTGGATCGGAACCGAGAACGCTTGCGCGTGACGCTCGAGTCCGTGTACGGCGCGAAGGGCGCGCGGATGTGGCACGAGCGCTGGCGCGCGTTCTTCCTGGCGTGCGCCGAGTCGTTCGCGTACCGCGGCGGACAGGAATGGCTCGTGGTGCACGCGCGGCTCTCGCGGAAGGAACCGTGAGGATCGCCATCGTCGGGACGGGGATCGCGGGCATGGTCGCCGCGCGAAAGCTCTACGAGGAGCACGAGCTCACGGTGTACGAGTCCGCCGATTGGATCGGTGGGCACACGCACACGGTCGAAGTGCCCACGCCGGACGGGGCGCTCGCGGTCGACACCGGGTTCATCGTCTTCAACGAGCGCACGTATCCGAACTTCTGCGCGTTGCTGCGCGAGCTCGGCGTCGAGTGGCAGGCGAGCGACATGAGCTTCTCCGTCAGCTCGCGTGCGAGCGGCTTGGAGTACAACGGATCGTCGCTCGGCGGGCTCCTCGCGCGACGGTCGAACGCGCTGCGGCCTTCGTTTTGGCGCATGGTGCGCGACATCGTGCGTTTCTATCGCGAGGCGCCGGCGCTGCTCGAGGATCCGAACGACGAGACGACGCTGGGCGAGTACCTGAGCCGAGGCGGCTATTCACGGAGCTTCGTCGAGGAGCACTTGGTACCGATGGGCGCCGCCGTGTGGTCGGCCGACACGCGGCGCATGCTGGCCTTCCCCGCGCGCTTCCTGGTCGAGTTCTTCCACAACCACGGCTTCCTCGAGGTCGACGATCGTCCGCAGTGGCTCGTCGTGCGCGGCGGATCGCGCGAGTACGTGCGCCGCCTCGTGGCGCCGTTCGCCGATCGCATCCGTCTGCGCACGCCGGTCAACGCGATTCAGCGGACGCACGCGGGAGTTCGTGTGCGGACCGTCGCGGGGGAGGAGCAGCTCTTCGATCGCGTCGTCCTGGCGACCCACGCCGACACGAGCCTGCGATTGCTGCGCGACGCCAGCCGCACGGAGCGCGAGGTGCTCGGCGCGTTCGAGTACCAGCGCAACGAGGCCGTCTTGCACACCGACGCCTCGCTGATGCCGCGCCGCAGGCGTGCTTGGGCGAGCTGGAACTACCACATCGTCGATCCGCCGTCCGCTCTCCCGACGGTCACGTATTGGATGAACAGGCTCCAGGGGCTCGATCGATCGGTTCAGTACTTCGTCACGCTGAATCGATCCGACGTGATCGCGGAGCCGTCCGTTCTCGGCCGCTTCGTCTACCACCACCCGATCTACTCGCTCGCGGCGATGCGAGCGCAGAAGCGCCACGCGGAGATCGACGGTGCCGGCGGCGTGCACTTCTGCGGCGCGTACTTCGGCTACGGCTTCCACGAGGACGGCGTCGTCAGTGCTCTGCGAGTCGCCGAGCGCGTGCGCAGCGAGGTCCCGGTATGACGGCGAGCGCGATCTACGAAGGCCTCGTGCGTCACGAGCGGGTCGGGCCGCGGCGTCACGCCTTCGGCTACCGGCTCTTCCTCTTGTACATCGACTTGGAAGAGCTGCCCCGATTGTTCCGCGGGCGATGGCTGTGGTCCGCCGCTCGTCCCAACCTCGTCTGGTTCAGGCGCGAGGACTACCTCGGTCCGCACGATCGGCCGTTGCGCGAGGCGGTGCTCGATCGCGTCGAGCGCGAGCTGGGCCGGCGGCCGACGGGAGCGGTGCGCGTGCTGACGCACCTGCGCACGTTCGGATACGTGTTCAATCCGGTCACGTTCTACTTCTGCCACGGCGCGGACGGAGCGCTCGAAGCGCTGGTGGCGGAGATCACGAACACTCCGTGGCGAGAGCGCCATGCGTACGTGCTCGACGCACGAGCCGCCGGGAGATCCGCGAGCGAGGGCTCGTCGGAAGGCACGGATCTCCGTTGGCGTTTCGCGAAGGCATTCCACGTGTCGCCGTTCCTGGCGATGGAGCAAGAGTACGAATGGCGGCTTCGGATCTCGGATCGCCACATCGAGGTCGAGATGGCGAACTTCGAAGCGGGAGTCGAGTCGTTCCACGCCGCCTTGTCGTGCGCTCGCCGGCCGATCTCGGGGCCGGCTCTCGCGCGGGCGCTGATCGTCCATCCCTTCCTGACACTTCGCGTCCACGCAGCGATCTATTGGCAGGCCGCACGCCTGTGGGCCAAGCGAACGCCTTTCCACGAGCATCCGCACGAGCGCGCGTCCGCGCACGACGCGCTCGCCTCCAGATGAAAACCGAGTTGTCTATCGCAGAGGCGCTGCGCGCGCCTCTCGCTCCCCGTCCGATCGCCGCCGATCTGGTGCTGCGGCGACTCGAACGAATCCGCGTCGGAAAGCTCACCCTCACGGACGGCGCTCGGCGCTACGAGCTCGGGGAAGCGACGCAAGATGCGCTGCACGCGCGCGTGGAGGTGCACGACGCACGCTTCTGGAGCTCGATCTTGTGGCGAGGCAGCGTCGGGGCCGGTGAGGCGTACGCGCGCGGGTGGTGGACCAGCGCCGAACCGACCGCCGTGGTGCGGCTGTTCCTGCGCAACCGCGCGACCGTGTCCCAGATCGAGAGCGGAGTCGCGCGCCTGTCCCGGCCCGTCTTGGCGGCATTCCACGCGCTGCGTCGCAACACGCTGCGCGGCAGCCGCGAGAACGTGCGCGCGCACTACGACCTGTCGAACGAGTTCTTCGAGCTGTTCCTCGACGAGACGCTCACGTACTCCTGTGGAATCTTCGAGCACGAGGGAGCCTCGCTGCGCGAGGCATCGATCGCGAAGATCGACCGGCTGTGCCGCAAGCTCGAGCTCGGCCCCGGCGATCGCCTGCTCGAGATCGGTACGGGCTGGGGAGCGCTGGCCATGCACGCCGCGCGCCACTACGGCTGCCGTGTGACGACGACCACCCTCTCGGCGCGGCAGCTCGAGCTCGCGTCGGAGCGCGTGCGCGCGGCGCGGCTCGCGGATCGGGTCGAGCTCTTGAACCTCGACTATCGCTCGCTCCGCGGCACGTACGACAAGCTCGTCTCGGTCGAGATGATCGAGGCCATCGGCCACCAGAATTACGACGACTTCTTCCAGCGCTGCTCGAACCTGCTCGCGCCGCACGGATCGATGGCGCTGCAGGCGATCACGATCGGCGATCAGCACTACGAATCCGCGCGGCGCTCGGTCGACTTCATCCAGCGCCACATCTTCCCGGGCTCCTGCATTCCGTCCGTGACCGCGTTGTGCACCGCGATGAGCCGATCGGACGATCTGCGCCTCGTGCACATGGAGGACATCGGTCTCCATTACGCACGCACGCTCGCGCACTGGCGACACAACTTGCTCGCGCATTGGCGCGACGCGCAGCGGCTCGGGTTCACGGAGGAGTTCTTGAGGCGCTGGGAGTTCTACCTGTGCTACTGCGAAGGCGGGTTCGCCGAGCGGCACCTCGGAACCGCGCAGATGCTCTTCACGCGCGTGGCGGCCGGAACCGCGATGCCGGCGTGAAGTCGGCGATCCAATTCGTCGCCTTCCAAGCTCTGTGGTTCGTCGCGGTCGTCGCGGCCGCGCGCGGCGATCCGTGGTCT
>CAZQHA010000292.1:0-6112 GCA_964592795.1 uncultured Planctomycetaceae bacterium
CGAGGGCCCGAAGGGCGACACGAAGGACGACGCGAAGCGCTCGCGCACGCGGTTCCTGCCCGACAACATCTTCGACGCCATCCGGCTCTTCAAGCAGAGCAAGTGGTCGATGGAGATGCTCGGCGCGCCCGTGCACGAGAAGTTCGCGGAGCTGAAGCTCGCGTCCGCGGAGCGCTGCGCCAAGGCCCTCGGCACGATGGTCAAGATTCCCGAGGTGCAGTTCCACCACGAGGTGACGAACCAGTACCTCTGGAACCACTTCTGATCGAGAGCCGCGCGGTGCTCTACATGATCGTCGAGCACTTCAAGGACGGAGACGCGCTGCCCGTGTATCGCCGCTTCCGCGATCACGGGCGGCTCGCTCCCGACGGATTGAGGTACGTGTCGAGCTGGGTCACGGACGACCTGGCGCACTGCTACCAGGTGATGGAGTGCAACGATCCGGAGCTGATCGAGCAGTGGACGGAGCGCTGGCGCGATCTCGCGGACTTCGAGATCCACCCTGTGGTCACGTCCGCCGAAGCCGTTGCGCGCGTGGCACCGCAGCTCTGACTGGCCCCTGGTCTGCGCTCGAGCGGTGTGCGCAAGCACTGTCCGTCGTGGACGCCGTGCTGCGCGTCGTCACTCGTCGCTCGGTGCATCGCCGCCATCCTGCCGGCGATGCGCTGGAGTCCATCCGTCTTCCGGACCCGCCATTGGACCGCGTTCGGATTCCGCGCGGAACTCGCGTGAAGGCAGAGGTGGCGCCGCTCCCGCGTCGATGGGCAGGCAGACCGTGAACACGCTACCCAGGTTTCGGCCGGCGCTGCTCGCCGCGATCCACCCGCCGTGGAGCTCGACGAGCCCTTTCGCCAACGCCAGCCCGATTCCAAGTCCCGACTGCGCCCTTCCGGGTGCCGCTCCACCTCGCGAGAACATCTCGAAGATCCTGGGCAGCGATCGCGGTTCGATGCCGATGCCGTCGTCTTCCACGGAGACCAGCACCTGACCGCCGTCGCGCACGACGCGGAGCGCGATCTCCCCGCCGGAACGAGTGTACTTGGCCGCGTTGCAGAGGAGATTCCCGAACACCTGCGCGAGGCGCAGCGGATCGGCGTCGAGCACGATCGGCTCCGTCGGCATCTCGATCGCGAGGTGATGTCGCCGCTCCGCGATCGACGGTCGCGTCGTCTCGATCACGTTGCCGAGCAGCTGTCGCAAGTCGACGCGCTCTCGCCGGAGCTCGAGCTTCTGGCGGCCGATGCGATTTACGTCCATGAGGTCGTCGAGGAGCCTCGCCATGTGCTGGACTTGCCGGTCGATCACGTCGCGCGCGGCCGCCAGCTCCGGCTGAGTCGGACACTTCATCTGCATGAGCGTGACGCTCTGCCGAATCGGCGCGAGTGGGCTCTGCAATTCGTGCGCGAGCGTGGCGAGGAACTCGCTCCTGGTTCGGTTCAATTCCTCGAGCTTGGCTTCGCGCTGCTTCCGATCGGTGATGTCGATGGCACTGGCGATCGCGCCACGCACCACCGTGCCGCTCCAGAGCGGGGCGGCGTACATCAGCAGGTGGAGCCGCCTGCCATCCGGAAACACGAGCTCGCACTCCTCGTCGCGAACGACCGTGCGCTGACGGGCGGCGCGCTGCATCGGGAGCATTTCGATGGGGACCTCGACACCGTCGCGAAACACGCGGTAGGGGACCGAGCTCTCGTCCGGCGGTGCGCTCAGGGAGACGTTCACGCCCGTGGAAACGCGAAGTAGCGCGTCGGCGGCGGGGTTGCCCGTGATGGACGCGCACCGCGGATCGAACGAAATCCAGGTCGGCGTCGGAGCGTTCGCGAACAGCGTCTGCAGCTCTTCCGCGCGCGCCTGCTCACGCTCCCGGCCCTGACACAGCAACTCCTCGGAGCGCTTCCGCGCCGTGATGTCCACGCAGAAGAGAGCCAGCCCTCCGTCGTCGGTGGGGAAGGCTCGCACGCACTCCCACCGGTCCATTGCCGCGAGCTGATGCTCGAATTCGGCCTCCGTGCGCTCCGTCATCGCCCGGCGCAATTCCCGCTCGAAGGGTGTGCCTCGGAGCTCGGCGAAGACGTCCCACGCCGCGCGACCAAGGAGCTCTCCGCGTCGTTTGCCCCAGGCTCGCTCCTGCGCCGCATTGACGTGGAGGAACCGCCAATCGCGATCGAAACGGGCGAAGGCGTCGCTCACCCGGTCGAGTGACGTGACGAGCCGGTGCTCCGCGAGCCTGCGTTCTACCGCTTCGCGCTCGAGCTCGCGCTGGCGTTCCTGCGCGAGCCGCGAGAGCTCACTCGCCCGTCGGTCGGAGCGTCGGATCCGTTCACCGAGCAGCACGATCAGCACGGTCGTCGCCAGGAAGATCGCCAACGAGATACCGTCCGCGACGGTGCTCAGGCTGACCTGGAAGCGCGGCGAGACGAAGAGGTAGTTGCAAGCCAGGTAGCCCAGTGCAGCCACGGTCACCGCCGATCCCCGTCCTCCGTGCCAAGCCGTGAACACGACGGCGGCATAGAGGGTCGCGAGCGGTGCGATGTCTCCCAGCCAAGGATCGAGCGCCCAGCGCAGCGCAATGGCCAGTAGCATCGCGGCGGACGCCGCGAAATGGCGCGCGATCGCTGGCGTCGTGTCGATCATCCCGGGACTCGATCGCTGGCGCGCGACGACCGTGAAACGGACTCCGGCAGCACGCGCCGCGCCGCGCGGTGGACCGGTTCGACCAGGTCTGGGTCGAAGCGGGCCTCTCCTGGCCGACGCCGGCCGGCAGCTTGCGTCCAATCCACTCGCGCGATCCGGTGCATCCGCTCGCCGCCACGCGTGAGCACGTGGTCGCCGACCGAGAGCGTACCCGTACGAGTCCGGCGTGTCGACGTGGGTCCGGACGGCGTAGGACGGGAACTCTGCCGCGGCCGCGACCACGTGTCGGTCTTCCTGGGCGACGCGCACATCCTGCCCGAGCGCGATGAGCATCCGCGGTCGCGTCGGATCCGCGCGAACGCCCGATCGCGCCTCAGCCCGCGCGCGGGTGCGCCTGCTCGTAGATCTTGCGCAGGCGCTCGATCGACACGTGCGTGTAGATCTGGGTCGTGACGAGGTGCGCGTGTCCGAGCAGCTCCTGCACGCTCTTCAGGTCCGCGCCGCGGTCGAGCAGGTGCGTCGCGAAGCTGTGCCGCAGCGTGTGCGGCGTCGTGCGCCGGCCGATGCCGGACTTCAGCACGCACTCCTCGACGATGCGGCCGAGCGAGCGCGTGGTCAGCCGGCCGCCCGAGAGGTTCAGGAACACGGCGCTCGCGGCGGAGGGCTTCGCGCGCGGGCGCGCGGGATCGGCGAGGTACGCCTGCAACGATTCTCGCGCGAAGCTCCCGATCGCGGCCAGGCGCTCCTTGCGCCCCTTCCCGCGCACGCGCGCGACCCCGTTCTCCAAGTCGAGGTCGCCGCGATCCAGCCCGACGGTCTCCGCCGCGCGCGTGCCGGCCGAGTACATCACCTCGAGGATCGCGCGATCGCGGCGCCCCTTCGCCGTCGCGAGGTCCGGCGAGCGCAGCAGCGATTCGATCTCCTCGATCGACAGCCAGCCGGGCAGCCGGCGTTCGCCGCGGCGCGGCCGCAGGCCCGCGGCGGGGTGCGCGTCGATCGCTCCGTGGCGCAGGAGGAACTTGAAGAGCGAGCGCGCGGCCGAGAGCTTGCGTTGGATCGACGCGCGCGCGAGCCCGCGTTCGTCGAGATCGGCGAGGTAGCTGCGCAGCGTGCGCGGCGTCACCTGCTCCGGCGCGTCGATCGCGACCGACTCGAGGAACGCGCAGAACGCCTTCAGATCGGCGCGGTACGCGCGCAGCGTGTGCTCCGATGCGCCGCGCGCGGCGGCGAGCTCCTTCAGATAGCGATCGACCGCGCGGCGCAGCGCGGTCGGCGCCTGGGGCTCGCTCCGCGCGCGCGTCTTCGTCGCCGGCATCGCTCGCTACTTCGCCGTCCAATTCGCCGGCGGAACGTGTCCGGGCTCGCACAAGGACAGCATCGTCATCGCGGTGCCGTAGTTCTCGCTGCGCGGGAACACGCGGTCGTTCCAGCCGCCGCTCTCCTCGCGGACTTGCCACAGTCGCTGGTAGAGCTTCTGGCGGTAGTCGGCGCGCTTCTCGGGGGGCACGAGCTCGATCGCCTGCGCCGCGTAGCGGTGCGCGTAGAAGAAGTAGTACGGCGCGACCATGTACGGCGGGACGTGCGTGCCCGACTGCTTGCGCCGCTTCTCGAGCCATTCCCAGTGCTCGAAGAAGTGATCGAGCGCGCCCTGGATCCGCTCGACCGTGCCGCGCCCGGCGAGGAAGAGCGTCGACTCGCACACCGGCGAGCGCCCGGTCGAGCCGCGCACGTCCTCGAAGCCCTCGCCGGTCCGCCGCTTCGCGTCGATCTTGTACTGGAACGCGCCGGTGTCGAGTCGCGCGGACTCGAGCGCGTCGAGCGCGCGATCGACGACCCCGCCGTCGACGTCGAAGCCCTGCCGCTTCGCCTCGAAGAGGAACTGCAGCGTCGGCGCGGTCATGAACGTCGACGGTGCGGCGTCGTCCGCGCTCTGGCCGCGCGCGTAGTTCCATCCGCCGCGCTTCTTGATCTCCGTCTTCTCGAGCGTGTCGATCAGCCGGCGCACCGCCTTCTCGACCGCATCGTCGTGCTTCTTCGGGACGCGCGCCGTCCGCCGCAGGCACAGGAAGTACTCGAGCGCGTACGCGTGCCCCCAGCCGCGCACGTCGTAGCCGGAATCGAAGCCCGCCTTCATCCTCGGCAGCTCGAGCGCATCGAGCAGGAACTCGGTGGCGCGCAGGATCGCCGCCTCGTTCGCGGGATCCGCGCCGTCGGAGCTCGCTTCGATCAGCGCCGTGCCGCAGATCGCGGTGCCGCCGACGCGATATCCGACCGGGATCTTGCCGTTCTCGTTGTAGACGCCTTGATACGGCCACTCACCCTTGGCCGCGGGCGTATCGCCTTCGTCGAGCGACTCCTGCTTCTCGAGGAGCAGCACTCGGCCGCGTTGCACCGCGCGGGCGACGTCCTCCGGCGAGATCGACGTCTCGCCGGCGAACGCGGCGCCGGACAGGCAGCAGGCGAGCGTGAGTCCGAGAAAACGCATGCGATCCTCCATGCAGAGGATCGCGAGTGCGAACGGCGAGTTCCAGGCCTTGCGCGACGCGCGACTAGTCCCGCGGCGTCACCGGACGGCGGAGCTTGTCGGTCGGCGCCGGTTTGACCGGCTCGGGCTCCTTGGGCGGCTCGGGCAGGCCCGCCTGCATCTTCGCGAGCTGCTCGCGCCAGGCGGCGAGCAGGATCTCGCGCGAGCGCGGGTTGATGCCGTACACGAAGCCGGCGGTCTCCGACGCGTCGAGCGCCTTCTGCACTTCTTTCGAGCTCTCCGCCTGCGTATTGAGGTACACGATCACCGCGTCGAGCGCGTCGCTCTGGGCCTTCGACGTCTTCGCGAGGTCCTCGACGAGCTTGCGCATCGAGACGAGCTCCTTCTCCAGCCGCTCGACGCGCTTCTCGGTCGACTCCGGCGCGGGCGGGTCCTGCGAGAACGCGAGCCCGGAAGCGACGGTCAGGGCGGCGCACAGGGTCCAAGCGGTCAGTGTCTTCATGGTGACTCTCCTATCGGCCTTCCCGCGCGGAAGGCGTGAGGGGCGCGGGAAAGAGCCTCGTCGCCTTCCCTATAATCTCGCCGCTCATGAGTGTCGACCCGGCCGGGGCGCGCGCGCGATCGCCGCTGCTCCTCATTTTCCTGACGGTCTTCATCGACCTCCTGGGCTTCGGGATCGTGATCCCGCTCCTGCCGGTCTACTCGCAGATCTACCACGCGAGCGACTTCGAGCTGGGCCTCCTCTTCGCGAGCTTCTCGGGCATGCAGCTCCTCTTCGCGCCGATGTGGGGGCGGATCTCCGACCGCATCGGGCGACGGCCCGTGCTCGTCGGAGGGCTGTTCGGCACGTCGGCCGCATACCTGCTGTTCGCGCACGCCGACTCGCTCCCGGTGCTGTTCGCGTCGCGGCTGCTGGCCGGATTCTTCGGCGCGAACGTGTCGACCGCGCAGGCCTACATCGCCGACGTCACGACTCCGGAGAACCGCGCCAAG
>CAZQHA010000293.1:0-6097 GCA_964592795.1 uncultured Planctomycetaceae bacterium
GTAGCTCACGTCCGAGAGCAGGCCGTGCAGCGCGTGGCCGAACTCGTGGAAGAGCGTCGTCGCGTCGTCCCAGCTGATCAGCACGGGCTCGCCTTCCTTGCCCTGCACGAAGTTCGTGTTGTTCGAGACGATCGTCGTGATCTCGCCGTCGAAGCGCTCCTGCTTGCGATACGCGTTCATCCACGCGCCCGAGCGCTTGCCCGGACGCGCATAGCGATCGAAGTACCACAGGCCCACGTGCTTGCCGGCCGCGTCGGTGACCTCGTACACCTGCTCGTTCGGCTCGACGATCGGCAGGCCGGACACGCGCTTGAACTTCAGGCCGAAGAGCTCGCCGGCCGCGAAGAACATCGCGTCGCGCATCTTCTCGAGCTGCAAGTACTGCGACACGAGGTTCTGGTCGAGGTCGTACTTCGCCTGGCGCACCTTCTCGGCGTAGTAGCGGTAGTCCCAGGCCTCGATCGTGATCCCCGCGCCTTCCTTGTCGGCGATCGCCTGCATGTCGGCGACTTCCTCGCGGACGCGCGCGACGGCCGGCTTCCACACCGCCTCCATCAGCTCGAGCGTTCTCTCGGGCGTCTTCGCCATCGTGTTGTCGAGGCGCCAGTGCGCGTGCGTCGGGAAACCGAGCAGCTTCGCGCGCTCGGCGCGCAGCGCGAGGATCTCGGGGATGATCTGCTTCGTGTCGTTCGCGTCGCCGTTGTTGCCGCGGTTGTAGTACGTGCGCCAGACCTTCTCGCGCAGGTCGCGGCGCGCCGAGTACGTCAAGAACGGCTCCATCGAGCTGCGCGTGTTGAGGATCGCCCACTTCCCCGATTGACCGCGCGATTCGGCCGCGTTCCGCGCCGCCGTCTTGAGCGAGTCGGGGAGCCCGGCGAGGTCCGCCTCGCTCTCGAGCACGAGCATGTGCCCGCTCTCGTCGGCGTGGATGTTCTGGCTGAACTTCGTGAAGAGGCTCGCGAGCTTCTGGTTGATCTCGGAGAGCCGCGCCTTGCCCTTCGCGTCGAGCTGCGCACCGGCGTGCACGAAGTTCTTGTAGTCGATCCACACGAGGCGCTTCTGCTCCGGGTTCAGGCTCGACGTCTCGCGCGCGTCGTACACCGCCTTGATCCGCGCGAAGAGCTTCTCGTTCTGGATGATCTTGTCCGACAGCTCGGCGAGCTTGGGCGCCATCTCGGTCTCGATCTTGGCGAACTCGGGCGTGTTCATGGTCGACTGGAAGATCCCGAACACGGTCTCCACGCGGTCGAACGTGCGGCCGCATTTCTCCAGCGCCGCGATCGTGTTCTCGAACGTCGGCTGCGCGGGGTTCTGCGCGATCGCGTCGATCTCCCTCAGGAACTCGTCCATCGACGCTTCCAGCGCGGGCTTGAAGTGCTCGACGCGCACCGCGTCGAGCGGCGGAACGCCGCCGTAGGGACCGGACCACTTCGGCAGGAGCGGATTCGACGTCGGCGTCGACTTGGACTTCTCTGTGGCGACCATGCAGGTGGTGGAGATCGCGGCGAGGGCCGCGACGAGGACGAGGCGACTATCGAACATGGGGCGAGATTCCTTCAATGAAGACGCGACTCACTCGAGACGTCGTCGGGCGGGATAGGATAGGTGCCGGCGGTCTCGGCGTGATCGCTCCTGTGTGATTCCCTCGAAAAACCAGGGATCTCGCCACGGAGGCCGTCGCGAGCGCACTGTCCATGTCGTCATGAACATCCCTTCGCCGCTGCTCGCGCTCTTCGCGCTCTCGCCCTGCCTGTTCGCCCAAGGCACGCAACACGCGGCGTACGTCAAGGCGTCCAACACGGCCGCCGGCGACTCCTTCGGTGACTCCGTCGACGTCTCCGGCGACACGCTAGTCGTCGGCGCGAGCTTTCAAGGCGCCGGAAGCGGTGCGGTCTACGTGTTCGTTCGCAGCGCAGGCTCGTGGAGCCAACAGGCGTTCCTCAAGGCCTCGAACGTGCAATCGAACGATCGCTTCGGCTGCGCGGTCGCGGTCGACGGCGACACGATCGTCGTCGGTGCCAAGCGGGAGGACAGCGGCTCCCCGGGCGTGAACGGCGACCAGGCCGACAACTCCACTCCCGCGGCGGGCGCGGCGTACGTCTTCGTGCGCAGCGGGACGACGTGGAAGCAGCAGGCGTATCTGAAGGCCTCGAACCCCGACAACGGCATCGGCTCGGACGAATTCGGTTACGCCGTCGACCTCAGCGGCGACACGATCGTCGTCGGTGCACACCAAGAAGACAGCGCTGCCATCGGCATCGACGGCGACGCCTTCAACGACAACGAGTCCAACTCGGGCGCGGCCTACGTCTTCGTCAGGAGCGGCACGAACTGGACGCAGCAGGCGTACGTGAAACCCGCGAACACGCAGAGCGGCTACCGGTTCGGGTGCTCCGTGTCGATCGACGACGACACGATGGTCGTCGGCGCTTGGGGTGAGGACAGCGAGTCCACCGGAATCGACGGAGATCCGTTCAACCATTTGGCACCCAACGCGGGCGCAGCCTACGTCTTCGTGCGCAGCGGCTCGAGTTGGAGCCAGGAGGCGTATCTCAAGGCGTCGAACACCGCAGGCAACGATCAGTTCGGCGCCGACGTGTCGCTCTCGGACGACACGATCGTCGTCGGCGCCAGATTCGAAGCCAGCAACGCGAAGGGAGTCAATGGAGACCAGGCGAGCAACACGGGCGCATACTCCGGCGCGGCGTACGTGTTCGTTCGCAACGGGACGACGTGGAGCCAGCAGGCCTATCTCAAGGCCTCGAACTCGGACCTCTGGGACACGTTCGGCGATTCCGTGTCCGTGTCGGGCGACACGATCGTGGTCGGGGCGACCGGTGAGGACAGCTCGGCGATCGGTATCGACGGCAACCAGAGCAACAACTCGTTGAACATGGCCGGCGCAGCGTACGTCTATTGGCGGACGGGAGCGGCGTGGAGTCACCAGTCGTACGTCAAGGCCTCGAACACAGGAGTTGGGGACGCGTTCGGCCTGCATGTCGCGGCGTCGAACGAGACGTTTGTGGTCGCCACGCCGTTCGAGGACAGCTCCGCAACGGGCGTCGATGGCAACCAGAACGACGACCTCGCGAGCTCCGCCGGCGCCGCTTACGTCCTGTCGTTCGAGGAGCCGGAGTACTCGAGCTACTGCTTCGGCGACGGCTCGCTTGCAACCGCGTGCCCGTGCGCGCTCCCCGACACCGTGCCCGCGCCGCCCGCTGCGACGGGACACGGCTGCGCGAACTCGTTGAACCCCGCGGGCGCATTGCTCTCCGCGAGCGGCACGACTTCGCCCGACACGCTCCGGATCATCGCGCACGTCGCGCCGGTCTACGTCGGGTTCGCGCTTCTACTGAAGGGCAACCTGAGTGAGAGCAACGGTGTCGCGTCGAGCGACGGCATCCGCTGCGTCGACGGCGCGCTGCTGCGGTTCGGCGGCCACTTCGCGGGCACGAACGGCGATCCGGTCGGGCAGTGGAGCTATCCCAACGCGGCTCAAACGACGTCGATCTCGACCGCGACGCTCCAGCCCCCCGCGCAGAGCGCGTATTACCAGCTCTTCTACCGCAATGCCGCGGTGAACTTCTGCACGGCGGCGACGGCGAATTGGTTGAGCGCGCTCGTCGTTCCGTGGCCATGAGCTGAAGGCGCGGCCGCATCGCCCGTCTCGCGCGCGCGGCGCGTTCACGCGTTGGAGTCCGTCAGCGCCCGAGCATCCGGAGCGCGACACACGCAGGAGCACGCGCCGAATCGAACGCGCGGGCCTCAACGCAACCGCTCGGCCAGCTCCGGCTGCCGGGAGAGGTCCGGCCGCCAGTGCTCGATCGTGCAGCGCATGCGGTTCACTTGCTCGGGCGTGAACTCCCACAGACACGGATCGTCCGTGTAGTCCATGTAGTTGTGCATCGAGCTCGGGTTCCCGCAGCTCATCGGCGAGCTGGGGCAGCCCAAGGTCTCGGTCGTCTGCGGCGGCGTGTCGCAGATCAGATCGCCGTTCGCGTAGCAGTTCGACGCGGACGCACACCCACCGTAGAACGGGTGCTCGAGCCCGAAGTAGTGGCCGACCTCGTGCGTCAGCGTGCGGCCCATGTTGAGCGGCCAACCCGCCGTCGGGAGCTTGCCGACGGCCTGCCACCACACGACGACGCGGTCGCTGTTCGAGCCGACGATGCCGCCCTGCGGCCAGTCGGGCACGTAGCCGAAGAAGCCGCCGGGATTGTTCGTGTACACGTTGAGGTACCGGTTCGTGTCCCACGCGAGCGAGTTCCAGTACGCGCCGCCGTCGTTGTACCAGGTGTTGTTCGTCGAGTACGTGATGCCGGTCGTCGGATTGCCGTTCGGATCGAGCTCCGCCAAACGGAAGCGGATCTTCGCGTTGATGCCCGGCGCACCGGGCGTGCCCGCGAGCGCCAGGAAGTCCTCGTTGAGCACTCGAATCTGGTCGCGGATCGTGGCGGCGCTCAGGAAGCCGTTGCCGTTCGTGTGCTGGATGACGTGGAACACGACCGGGATGTAGTACGAGAAGCTCGGGTCGTACTGCGGCTGGATGCTCGTCGTGAAGTAGCCGCAGTCGGAAGGCGGCATGAGCGCGGCGAGATCGTGCGGGCGAGGCGGCGTGCCGCAGCGTTGACGCATCGGCGCGCTCTCGTGCGCCGGGGGCGAGCTCGCGGACCAGACGGCGAGCGCGACGAAGAAGTCGAGCGCGTACATCCGGGTGCGAGGAGTCGGTTCGTTCGGACGGACCATGTGGGTGTGCCTTCGGAGTTCTCGACGGGGATCGGGCGGCGGCGTGTCGGCAGTTCGAGATCGATGCTAACCGTCAGTCCGGGTTCCCTGTCAGTACCCACGCCGACGAATCGCGCGTCGTGTGTTTCGACTCGCCGCGTGCGTCTTTCGCCTCGCGCAGCATCCACTCGCGAAGCAGGGGCAGGTCTTGCCCGAACGTGTCCGACTACGCGGAGCCTCTCGATACGCGAGCCCCCCCCATGCTTCCTTCGCTCACGCGCGGCCGCGCCACAGCGCTTCGATGGGCAACGCGTCGAGTCGCGCGCCGAACGCGATCGACTCGACGCCGCGGTACAGCACGACGCCGCGCAGGAAACGCGACCCCACGGCCTCCGCCAAACGCTCCAATCCGGTGAAGTCCGCGGCGCCGATCGTCTCCGCCGACTTGACCTCCACGCCCACCAGGCGTCCGCGCGCGTCCTCCAGCACGAAATCGACCTCGACTCCCGCGTGCGAGCGAAAGTGATGGAGGCGCGGTCGAACGGTGCTCCACGAGATCTGCTTCTCGAGCTCCGCGAACACGAAGCCTTCGAGCAAGGCGCCCGACGGGGCCTGCGCTCCGTCGCCGCCGAGCTCGCCGCGCAAGTGTGCAGCGAGCCCCGGATCGATGAGATGGATCTTGGGACTCTTCACCAGCCGCTTGCCGAGGTTGGCACTCCAAGGTGGAAGCCGCGCGATCAAGAACACGGCTTCGAGCAGAGTCAGGTAGCGCTTCAACGACGTCTGCGCCGTCTGGCTCGCGCGCGCGAGCTCGGCCGTGTTCAAGAGTCCGCTCGCGCGCGCGGCGAGCAGGCGCAGTAGATCGGGCAGGCGCGTCAGTCCCTCGATGGCGGCGAGGTCGCGCACGTCGCGCGTGAGCAGCGTGCTCACATAAGCATCGAACCAAGCCGCACGCCGCTCCGCATCCTTGCGCGCGACCACCTCGGGAAATCCGCCGCGCGCGATCCGCAGCTCGAGTGTGGCGCCGCGCTTCTGCGCCGCATCGAGTCGAATCCGAGCGCGCGAGAAGAGAGCGTCGACGAACGTCTCGACGCGACCCTCGATCTCTCCCTGCGACAGCGGCCGCAAGGCGAGCACCTCGACGCGGCCGACGAGCGACTCGGCGATCACGGGCAGCGCGAGCACGCTGGCCGATCCGGTCAGGAGGAACCGGCCGGCGCGCCGATCGCGATCCACCGCGGCCTTGATCGGGAGCAGGATCTCGGGAGCGCGCTGCACCTCGGCGAGCACCACGGAACCGTCGAGCCCGTTGACGAACGCGATCGGATCCTTGCGCGCCGCCGCGAGCAGATTGATGTCGTCGAACGAGAGG
>CAZQHA010000294.1:0-6087 GCA_964592795.1 uncultured Planctomycetaceae bacterium
ACTGACGGTGGACGAGGCGCTGCTCGGGCTCACGACGCGGGCCGCCCGCGCGCTGGAACTCCGCGAACTCCTCGAACGACATCGGCAAGTCCGCGATAGGTTCGGCCATGCCCGACTGGATGGAGTTCCCGCTGAGCGACGTCCCCACGTGCTTCACTTCCCACTGCAATCGAGCGTCCGGAGGCCGGCCAGTCGCCCAATCGAATCCGGCGAAGGGGCGCACGAAGCTGAGTCCGATCCGGAACCGTTGGTTGTCGATTGATTTGCCGAGCAGATCGATCGGCGCCGAACCATCGGCGCGCCGCTGACGTGCAGCGCGCGTCCAACCGCCGCGACCCTCGTTGCCGAGGAAGACTCGGGCGCGGCAGTCGTTGACCGGGAAATCGCCGTTGCCTGGCTCTCCAACCACGACGTCGTCGTAGCCGTCTCCGTTCACATCGCCTGCAGTTCCCACACTGAAGCCCATGAACACGTGCGATCCCGCGCCTGCAGCTGTCCACGCCGGGGCCGCAGCGACACCACTGGAGGATCCGAGATAGACGAGAGCCGAGCCATCGTTGGGGAGCTGAGCCCACGCGACCGGCGCTCCGACGATCACGTCGCTGTAGCCATCGGAGTTCACGTCGCCGGCCATCGCGACGGAGTGTCCGAAGGCGGAGAACGTCGAGTCCGTCAAGCTCGCGACTGGAAAGACTGAGAGCCCGGAGCTCGTGCCCGGGTAGACGAACGCCCTGCCGACTTGCGCAGGGTTGAGCGGGCCGTTGACGCCCGGCGCGCCCACGATCACATCGCTGTAACCGTCGGCGTTCACGTCGCCGGCCGTCGCGACCGAGAAGCCGAACCGAGCACCGGACGAGCCGATGACGCTCCAGCTGGTGGTCAAGGTCAGACCCGAGCTCGAGCCGAGGAACACGTACGCGGCGCCGGTCCCCGAGTTTCCACCGTTCGCTCCAGGCGCGCCGACGACCACGTCGCTGAAGCCGTCGCGATTGACGTCGCCCGCCGTCGCGACGGACGAGCCGACCCACGCGCTCATCTGGTTGTTCTCGAAGGTCCAATGAGGAGTCGCGGAAAGCCCCGTGCTGGAGCCCAAGTACACGAACGCTCTGCCCTCGAATGCTTGACCGTTGCTGTAGTTGGCCGCTCCAACGATCACGTCGCCGAATCCATCGCCATTGACGTCGCCCGCACTCCCCGCGTCCCATCCGAAGTTCGCCTGAGTCTGATCGCCCTCGGCGGTCCAAGCCGGAGTGAACGAGAGTCCCGCGCTGGAGCCGAGGTAGACGAACACTCGTCCTTCGTCCGTCTGGCCGTTGTTGAATCGATACGCCGAGACGATCACGTCGCTGTAGCCATCACCGTTGACGTCGCCCGCCGTCCCGACGCGCATGCCGAACGATGCGCCCACTTGATTGCCCTCGGCCGACCAACTCTCCGTCGTCGAGAGCCCGAAGGCAGAACCGAGATAGAGGAACGCGGCGCCTTCCTGGTCTTGGTCGGTCTCGTAGTTGTGTGCTCCGACCACGACGTCGCTGTAGCCGTCGCCGTTCACGTCACCAGCGGTCGCCACCGACCATCCGAAGAAGGAGGTGTTCTGGATGGGAGCCGTGTTCCACGCGGCGCTCGTCGCCAGCCCCGAGCTCGCACCGTAGTACACGCACGCGCGGCCGGAATACTGCAACGGCAACGTTTCACCGAACAGCGGAGCTCCGACGATCACATCGCTGCGGCCGTCGCCGTTCACGTCGCCGGCGAGCGCGACGGCAACTCCGAACCAGGCGGTGGGCTCATTGCTTTCCGCGGTCCATGCGGCTGTGGTGACGAGTCCTGCGCTCGATCCCAAGTACACGTAGATTCGGCCCTCCTCCGTCTGGCCGTTGGTGAAGAAAGGCGCGCCGACGATCACGTCGCTGTAGCCGTCGGCGTTGACGTCGCCGGCCGTCGCAACCGCGTAGCCGAAGTTCGCGAAGCTCGATTCGCCTTGGGGGAACCACGCGTTCAGGTGGAGGATCTGTGCTGGGTGTCCGGTGAGTAGGTAAGCGCGGCCTGCGTTCGTTTGAAGGCTGTCGAAGTGGGGCTCGCCGAGGATGACGTCGGCCCAGCCGTCGCCGTTGACGTCGCCAGCGGCCGCCACGGACGAGCCCATGCCCGCGCCCGTCTGGTCGCCGCTCTTGGACCATGCGTAGGCGGCCTCGAGACCCGTGGCCGAACCTCTGTACAAGAACGCGAAACCGTCGTCGACGAACGTGTCGTCCATGCTGGGCGCGCCGATGAGCACGTCGCTGTAGCCATCGTTCGTCACGTCTCCTGCGGTCGAGACGGAGGCCCCGAAGCGCGCGCCGGCTTGGTTGCCTTCGGCGGTCCACGCGGCACTCGTGGCAAGACCCGAAGCAGAGCCCAAGTACATGTACGCTCGGCCTTCGTTCGCTTGTCCGTTGTCGAAGCCGGGCGCGCCGACGAGCACGTCGCTGTAGCCGTCACCGTTGACGTCGCCCGCGGTCGCGACGCTGCCGCCGAAAGAGGCGTCGACTTGATTGCCCTCGCCGATCCACGCGGCCGTGGTCGAGAGCCCGGTTGCAGATCCCATGTATACGAAGGCTCGGCCCTCTTGCGATTGACCGTTCTCGTCACCCCAGGCGCCGACGATCACATCGCTGTACCCGTCGCCGTTGACGTCACCGGCCGTCGCGACAGAGACGCCGAAGTAGGCGAAGGGTCTGCTGCCGGCCACGGTCCACGCCGGAGTGCTCGAGAGCCCACCCAGCGCGCCGAGGTACACGTACGCTCGACCATTCATGTCGAACGCGTCGTCGTGCTGATGCGCGCCGACGATCACGTCGCTGAAGCCGTCGCCGTTGACGTCGCCGGCGGATGCGACAGAGAGGCCGAAGAAGCTGGCTTGTTGATCGCCGAGCACCGCCCAAGCGGGGCCGGTCAACACCGGATCGACCGTCAACGGATAGATCGCACGCGTGTCGTCGATCGAGATGCCGACGCCTTCGGGTCGCGACACGAGGCTCGCGTCGAGCTCGCGGCCCGTGGCATCGAAGACCTTCAGCCCGCTGTAGTGCAGCCGCGCTTCACCTTGCGCGTCGACGAGCACGCCCGAGCGCGCGCCGCCGTCGATGCGCAGTGACAAGTCGCCGCTGAACTCGAGTCCGATCCACAGTCTCCCCTCGCCGCGCGGTGCAGCCGCGATCGTCCAGCCTTGCTCGAGACCGCGTTCGTCGTTGACGAACCACTCCAGGATCGTGGCGTGGTCGAGCTCGACGCGATCGCTCGCAAGCTCCATCGTCGCTGCAGCGAGCTCCACGACGTGACCCTCGCGACCGAAGCTCTTGGTCGAGAGCGAGAGCTTCCACTGCTCACACGTGTCGCCGTCCGCGTTCTCGCGCGGCAACACTTCGAGTCCGCGTGTCGTCACGCGGCTTTGAAAGCCGTGCGCGTGGTTGGACGCTGCAATGACGCCTTCCTCTCCGATGGAAGCGGAGAATCCGTACTCGGCTCGCTCCAAGCGCCGGGACACGTCCGAGAACCAGCTCGATCGTTGGAGCTGCTCGGGCGTGAGTTGAGGCAGTGCGGTTCGCGACTGCTGGGCGGCCAGCGGCGAGGCCAACGAGAGCCATGGGAGTGCGAAGAATGCCAGCGGAAGGGTGAGCTTCATGGGACACCTGAGCGGGATCGGGTTCGCGCGTCGCTCGTGCGGCGCTCATGGGGAACACGCGATCGCGATCGGGCACAGGACAGGAATCGCAGGAATCCCCGCCCGGGGCCCTCGCCTATACTGGCCGTATGCTTCCCGACCGCTGGAAGCTCGCTCGGTCGATCCTGGAGCGCGTTCTCGAGCTGCCCGAGAGCGAGCGCGAGCCCTTCATCGCGGAGTCGAGCGCGGGGGACGAGTCGCTCGCCGACGAAGTGCGCACGCTGCTCCGACATGAGCACAGCGACGCCCTGGCCACTCCCACGCGCGCGTCGCTCGCGCTGGGACACCGCGGGTCGATCGAACTCGGCCAGGCCGGCGTGCGGATCGGACCTTTCCGGCTCGAAGCGCGAATCGCCGTGGGCGGCATGGGCGAAGTGTGGCGCGCCCGGCGCGTCGAAGGCTTTGCTCAAGTCGAAGGTCGCGAGCAGGCGGTCGCGATCAAGCTCATCAAGCTCGGCATGGACACCGAGGAGATGCTGCGGCGCTTCGCCAACGAGCGCGCGCTCCTCGCGGGGCTGCAGCACGACGGCATCGCCCGCCTGATCGACGGCGGCGCGGACGAACGTGGGCGTCCGTACCTGGTGATGGAGTTCGTCGACGGCACGGCGATCGACCGCTTTTGCGACGAGCACGCGCTCCCGCTTCGTGAACGGATCACGCTCTTCCTCTCCGTCTGCGACGCGGTGCAGTTCGCGCACGAGCGTCTGATCGTGCACCGCGACCTCAAGCCATCGAACATCTTGGTGACGCGCGACGGCCGACCGAAGCTGCTCGACTTCGGCATCGCGAAGGTGCTGTCTGCCGACGGCGACGAGTACACGGCCGAGCACACGCTCACGGGCCAGCGTGTGATGACTCCGGCGTACGCGAGCCCCGAGCAGCTCGCCGGCGAGCGACTGACGGCGAAGAGCGATGTCTACTCGCTCGGAGTCGTGCTGTGGGAGCTGTGCGCGGGCCAGCGCGCATTCACGTCCGAACGCACGCCCGACAGCGAGCTCCCGCGCGCCAGCACGGCGATTGCAGAGCGAACCGGCTCGCGACGTCGTGCGCGCGAGCTCGCTGGCGATCTCGACACGATCCTCGCCACGGCATGTCACGTCGAGCCCGCGCGTCGATACCGATCGGTCGAAGCGCTCGCCGGCGATCTGCGCCGGCTCCTGGCGTTTCAGCCGGTTCAGGCGCGCGGCGATTCGGTCGCGTACCGGATGTCGAGATTCGCCCGCCGGAACCGGCTGTTGGTCGGATCGCTCACGGCGATCTTCCTGGCCCTCACGACGGCGACGATCGTCAGCTCGAGCATGTACGTTCGCGCGGCCGATGCCCGCGACAAGGCATCCGAGGCGCGCGACAGGGAAGTGGAGCAATCGCGGCTCGCGGAGGAGCGGTTCGGCCAGACACGCGAGCTCGCGACCAAGTTCTTGTTCGAGGTCCACGATTCGATCAAGGACCTCCCGGGCGCCACGACCGTGCGCCAGCGACTGCTCGCCACGGCCGCGGACACGCTCGATCGACTGTCGTCCGGCGACTCTTCATCGCGCGACCTCGACCCCGATCTGTTCGATGCGTATCTGCGCCTGGCGAAGACCGAGTGCGATGTGGGCGCGTCGAGCCTGGGGCGGAGCGCCGACGCGTCGCGGACTCTCGACAAGGCTCAAGTGATCGCCGAGAGACTGGAGGGACCCGACACGGATCGCGCGCGCCGCCTGGCGCAAGTCGAATACCTGCGTGGCGGCGTGTACTTCATTCAGAGCCAACGCGAGCTCGCCGAGCATCGTTACCGCGCGTGCTTCGACCTGTTGAGCGATCCACGCCTCGGCGTGCTCGACGCCAGCACCCGACGCATCCGTGGTGACGCGATCGCGCGACTGGCGTACGTGGCCCGTTTGCGCGGTCAGTTCGACGAAGCGTCGTGCTGGCTGGATGCGTTGAGCGAGAGTCGCGCCGCACAGACCGAAGCGACGCTGACCGAGCGGCTCAACGACCAAGCCGTGATCGCGCAGGAGCGAAGCCAGCTCCTCGAAGCGCAAGGCGATCCGGATGCCGCGCTCGAGCTGCGGAGGATGGCGCTCGCGTGGATGGAGATGCTGGCCAAGCTGAACCCGGAGAGCGCCGCGGTGAACTACCGCGTGGCGACGATCTCGGGCACGCTCGCGAGGGTGCTGATGAACAAGGGGCGCACGGAGGAGGCCGCGGCGGCTGCTGAGCGCGCCAGCACGGTCTTCCGCGAGCTCGCCCTGGCGGACCCGAGCGACCGCGCCGCGTCGGATCAGCTGCGCGACTCCCTCTACTCGTTCGGACGCGCGCAGCTCGAGCTCAAACGCTGGACCCGAGCTCGCGACGCGTTCGACGAGATGGCCGGATTCGCGGAGCTGCGCCGCGCGGTC
>CAZQHA010000295.1:0-6039 GCA_964592795.1 uncultured Planctomycetaceae bacterium
CTGCGGACGCTCTCGAGCTCGAGCCCGACGACCCTCAGGATGTAGCGCAGCCGGAACGCGTCGATCAGGTACGCGTGGCCGTGGTAGAGGTACGGGCCGCTGCGGCCGCGCAGCGTGCTGTGCTCGTTGATGAACCCGTGGTGCATCAGCCGCTGTCCGGTCAGGAACCCGGCCACCCGCGAGCCCAGGTGGAGGACGTTCGGCGTGGAGAGGATCATCACGCCGCCCGGCTTGAGCACGCGCGCGCACTCGCGCACGAAGCCCGTCTGGTTCTCGAAGTGCTCGATGCCCTCCATGCAGAGGAGCGAATCGAACGAGCCGTCCTTGAACGGCAGCCGCGCGCACGCGTCGGCGCGCACGCCCGAGAGATCGCCGCGCGGAAAGAGATCGACCTCGACCACGCGATGTCCCATCGATCGCGCGGCTTGGGTCACCGGGCCGCCGCCCGCGGGGATGTCGAGCATGAGGCCGGGCTGCTCGCGGCGCAGGAGCTCGACGACGGTGTCGGTGGCGCGAGTCCGTCCCATTCGCAGCGCCAAGCTACGCGCGATCGCTCGTCGGTCAAGGGGGACAAAGTGCGGATGCCCGGGGGTACCATGGGCGCCCGCCGCATGACGACGACGACGCGATCCTGGCGCTGGGCGCCGCCCGAAACGTGGGATGCGACGATCGCGGCGAGCCCGTGCGCGACGCCGTTCCACGGGCGCGCGTGGTGCGCCGCGTACTCGGCGAGCGATCCGCGCTTCGACGCGCGCGCGCTCTCCTTGAGCCTCGACGGCGGGAGCGAGGTCCTGCTGCCGCTCTGCGTCCGGCGCGGTCTCTTGCGCAAGGGGCCGTTCGCGCGGGCCGTGGCGACGCAGCCCGGCGTGTACGGCGGACCGCTGTCCGCGCGCGGCCGCCTCGACCCGGACGAATGGGCGGGCTTCGTGCGCGCGGCCCGTTCGCTGCCGCTGGGCCGGCTCGACGTCTTCGGGAGCGTGCTCGATCCGCTGCCGCGGACGCTCGCGGAGGAGCTCGGCGCGGTGCGCCGCACGACGCACGTGGTCGAGCTCGATCGCTTGCCGCAGGATCCGCTCGAGTCGTACTCGTCCGCGTGCCGCCGCAACGTGAAGCGGTCCGAGCGCGAAGGCGTGACCGTCGTGCGCGACTCGAGCTCCGCCGCCGTGCGCGAATATTTCGCGATCTACCGCGACAGCTTGCGACGGTGGGGGAAGCGGGACGACGAGGGCTATTCGCTCGCGGCGATCGAGCGCCTCGTGCAGGCGCCGTCGGTCGAGCTGTGGTGCGCTCGCACGCCGGACGGTCGGATGGCGGCCGGCGGACTGTTCGTGTTCGCGCGCCGGCACGCGGTCTACTGGCACGGCGCCATGCTCGCGGAGCTCGCGGCGACGCGGCCGGCGAACGCGCTCCACCACGCGTTGATCGTCGAGTCGCGCGCGCGCGGCTGCGCGCTGTACGACTTCAACCCCAGCGGGCGTCACGCGGGCACGGAAGACTTCAAGCTCTCCTTCGGCGCGCGCGCGCGCGAGTTCTGGATCTGGTCGTTCCGCAACGCGGTGACGGGACCATGAGACGCACCCCCTGGCGCGACGAGCCGGCCGACGTCGGCGCGGTCCCGACGATGATCTCGCGCGAGGAGCGCCGCTACCTGACGTGGCTCGCGCGCTCGGTGTGGCGCGACGCCGGCCACGTCGTCGAGATCGGACCGTGGCTCGGCGGGAGCACCCTGTGTCTCGCCGCCGGGATGCACGCGGGACATCCGGCGGCGCGCCATCGACTGCACGCTTTCGACAACTTCCGCTGGCGCGAGTTCATGTCGGGGAGGGCGAACCTGCCGCTCGCCGCGGGCGAGTCGTTCGAAGCGCACTTCCGCGCCAACGTCGCGCCGCACGCCGATCGGATCGTCGTGCACACGATGGCGCTGCCGGACGAATCGATCGTAGGCGACGAGCCGACGACGAAGCTGCGCAGCCGCGCCGACGAAGGCGTCGCGCCGTTCGAGTGGCCCCCGTCCGAGCCGATCGAGATCCTGTTCGTCGACGGCGCGAAATCGTGGCGCGGAATCCGGCACCTGCTCGTCACCGTGCGCGCGTCGCTCGTGCCCGAGTGCATCCTGGTCGCGCAGGACTACAAGCACTGGGCGGCGTACTGGGTGCCGCTCTTCCTGTGGCAGATCCGCGATTCGATCGATCTCGTCCACGTCGTCCACGTCGTCCGCCGCGGCTCCACCGTGTCGTTCCGACTCCGGAGGCCGCTCGACGCGGCGCGGATCGAAGCGCTGCCCGACCACGTCGCGCAGCTCGATCTCGACCGGGCGTGCCGCGAGATCGACGCCGCGGCCGAGGCGCTCCGCGCGCTCGGAGACGATCTCGGCGCGAGCCAGGTGTCGCTCGGCCAAGTGCCTCTCCTCGTCCACCGCGGCGAGCTCGACCGCGCATCGCGCGCGTTCGCCGGGGCCGCAGCGACGTGGCCCGCGGGCGCCGACATGCCCGCGCTCGCGCAAGCGCGCACGCTGCTCCAAGAGACCGGTGCGGTTGGCATCGCGCCGATGCCGAAGCTCTCGCGCATCGCCCGCATGGGCCGGCGGCTCTTCGGCCGCTCGTGATCACCTAGGCGCCGCCGGGCTTGCGCGCGATCACGAGGTACATCCACGTGAAGCGCTCGTCGCGCGGCATCACGCGGTCGAGCGCGCGCGCGAATGCGTTGTTGCCCATCACCAAGAGACGCACGAACGGCTTGAGCGGCCCACGGCGCACGCATTGGAGGTAGTAGCTCCACTGCGTCATGCACGTCAGCCAGTAACTCGACAGCGGCGCGATCTCGATCACCTCGAAGCCGGCCTGCTCGAACAGATGCCTCAAGCCGTGCTTCGTGTAGCGGTAGAAGTCGCGCGGCTCCTCGTGCAGGTGGAAGAAGAACGGCGCCGTGTAGATCTCGACGCCGCCGGGCTTGAGCAAGCGCGCGGCTTCCTCGAGCGCGGCTCCGGGCTCCTCGAGGTGCTCGATCACCGCCGAGCTGAGCACGCAATCGAACGTCTCGCTCTCCAGCGTCGTCTCGTACGCGCTCGCGAGCACGTCGACGTTGGATTGATCGTGGATGCAGCCGGGGTGATCGAGCCCGATGTACTCGTCGACGAGGTCGCCGAGCAGCAGCTGCAGTCGCTTCTCGCCGCAGCCGATCTCGAGCAAGCGTCCCTTGAAGTGATGCTCCGCCCGCTCGCGGATCGCGCCGTACGCGCGCCGGCGCACCGCCCAACCGGGATTCGAGAGGCCCGGCTTCCTCCAGAACTCCTTGGGGTCGTAGACGTCGGCGGGTCGCTTCGCCGCCCGCGGTTTCATCGAGATCGTCGTCATGCGCTCACCCGGTCGTAGATGGTCTCGAGCGCGCGGCCCTGGCGCGACACCTCGTACTCGCGCTCCACGTGCGCGCGCCCCGCGCGGCCCCACTCGCTCCAGCGCTCGGGATGGCTCGCGATCGCGACGATCGCGCGCGCGCAGCCGTCGACGTCCCCCTCGTCGAACAAGACTCCCGCGACGCCGTCGGGCGAGACTTCGGGGATGTCGCAGTGCCGCGACGCCGCGATCGGCATCCCGGTCGCGGACATGTCGATCAGGGACACCGGCGCGCCGCCCTCGGCGTCGCCGTTCGACGCGTGGAGGCTCGGCGCGAGGAACACGTGGTAGCCGTACAGCGAGCGGCGGTACTCCTCGTAGGGACGCGACGGCGGGAAATCGACGACCGCTTCGACTTCCTCCTGCTTGACGATCTCGCGCAGGTTCGCGAGCCGCGCGCGCTCGGCGTCGGTGCGCGCGATCACCATGAGCGAGAGCCGCAGCGACGGCATCTCGCGCCACGCGCGCGCGAACGCTCGAACGCCCATCTCGAAGCCCTTCTTCTCGACGGCGCGCCCCGACGCGAGCACGCGCACGAGACCGTCGGGCGCCGGCTTCCGCTCCGCGAACTCCGTCTGCGACACCGCGGTGCCGAGGTGCTGGACCGCGACCTTCGCCGGCGGGCAGCCCAGGCTCTCGACCTTCGCGCGCATCGCGTTCCCCTCGACGAGGAACAGCGCGCCGCGGCGGAACAGCTCCTCGTAGCGGCGCTTCCACGCCGGATCGCGCGAGTTCTTCCAGATGTCGGCGCCATAGAACGACGTCACGTGCGGGATCCCGCACGCCGCCGCGAGCGCGAGGTCGGTCCAGCCCTGGCTCGCGAAGTGCGAGTGGAGCACGCGCGCGCCGTGCTCGCGGATCGCGTCGCGCATGAACGGGAACACGCCGCGCTGGAAACGGCGGCCCAGGCGCTGCTGCACCTGACGGGCGAGAGACAGGTCCGTCAGCGCGAACACGCGCTCGAACGGATACTGCGCCGTGTTCTCGCGCCGCTTGCACACGACGATCGCGTCCCAGCGGTCGCGCGACTGGATCTGTCCGTACACCCAGCTCCCCGTGCCGAACAGGAACGGGTTGACCGAGTGCGCGACGCAGGGGAGGGGCTTCATGGGGCGGCGGGAGCGGGTTGGACGGCGGAGAAGAGCGCGCGCGAAGTGCGCTCGAGCATCGACTCGAAGCTGTGCGCCTCGGCGCGGCGGCGTGCGGCCGCGCCGGCGGAGCGCGCCTTGTCTCGATCGCTCCACGCGAGCATCGCGTCCGCGAGCGCGGCCGGAGTGCAGTCGCTCGCGCGCACGGCGCCGTGCTCGCCGGGATCGACGAGCTCGGAGGCTCCGGCGCCGTCGGTCGTGATCACGGGGACGCCGGACGCCATCGCCTCGAGCACGGTGAACGCGAAGCTGTCGTAGTGCGTCGGCAGGACGTGCACGTCGCTCGCCGCGAAGCAGACCTCGGGATCCCGCCGCTCCCCGAGGAACCGCACGCGATCCCCGATCGCGAGGCGCTCCGCGAGTCGCTCGTACGCCGGCTGCGACGCGTCGCGGCCGGCGACGAGGAGCCGCGCGCGCGGCACCGCGGGAGCGACGCGCGCGAACGCCTCGAGCGCGCGGTCGAGCCCCTTGCGCGCGAAGCCCTTGCCGAGGAACAGGAAGACGGTCTCGTCCGCGTCGATGCCGAGCGAGCGGCGCAGCTCGTCTCCACGCGCGCGCTCGCGCGGATGGAAGCGCTCGAGGTCGACGCCGTTGTAGACGACGTCGAACGCCTCGAGCGGCACGCCGTAGCGCGCCGCGATGTCGGCCTGGACCATGCGCGAGTTCGCGATGACGCGGCGGTACGCGCCGCGCGCGTAGGCGCGCCGCTCGATCTCGAGCGCGGCGTGGTCCTTGAGCGCGCGAAAGAGGGCCCTGTCGCGCAGCGACGTGATGCCGGAGCGCCGCATGCGCTCGATGAACGTCGCGTGGGAGCCGCCGCCGGTGCGCACGACGTGCTGCGACCACGTCTTGCCGAGGCCGACGACGAGGTCGTAGCTCGCCGACGCGACGTGTCGCTCGACCGCGGCCGCGAACGCCCACATGCGCCAGGCGCTGCCGATCACCGGGCTCTTCAAGACGTGGAAGCGGACGCGCGGGTGCGGCGGCCGCGTGTGGCTGCGGCAGACGATCGTCACGTCGTGGCCGTCTCCGGCGAGCTTGCGCGCCAGGCCGTCGAGCACGAGCTCCGTCCCACCGATCGGCGCGTGACGCATGTGGACGAGAGCGATGCGCATCGCGGGCCAGTATAGATGCGCATCGACTTGCTTCCATCGGCGCGCACGGAGTTCCAAGATCTCCGGCGCATGGATTCGAAGGGCGTCCCGTGGGAGTGCGCCGGCTCGCGCGGGATCCGCTTCGGCGCGCTGCCGCACGAGATCGAACTCGCGCTTCCGCGTTGGATCGCTTCGGCGCGCGTCGACGGCGGCGTCGAGCTCAAGCCGGCGCGTGTGTGGCGCGTCGGCGCGTGGATGATCAAGCGCTTCGAGCCGAGCGGATTCGTCGACCGGTTCCTGCGCGCGTCGCCCGCGATCCGGAGCGCGCGACTCGCGGCGCGCATCGCGCCCGTGCGCACGCCGCGCCCGCTGTTCGCGCTGCAGGATCGATCGATCGGCTGGAGC
>CAZQHA010000296.1:0-5938 GCA_964592795.1 uncultured Planctomycetaceae bacterium
GGCGACACGCCGCTCCCGATGGTGTGGGTCGACGACGTCGCCGACGCGCTCGTCGCGCTCGCGGAGTACGAAAAGAGCGATCTCGACGGGCGCGCGCTGAACCTGTGCGCGAAGCCGCCGCTCACCGCGGCCGAGATGGTGGCCGAGCTGCGGCGCGCCACCGGGCGCGACCTCCACTTCCATCCGCGGGCGCTCTTCGTCTCGCAGCTGATGGAGATCGGAAAGTGGATGGTCAAGGTCGCCGGACGCCGTCCAGGCGTGGAGTTCCCCTCGTGGCGCGACCTCAAGGCGCGCGCGCTCGCGGTGCCGTTCAGCTCGCGCACCGCGCGCGACGTGCTCGGATGGAAGCCCGTCGAGGAGCGCGAAGCGTTCCTCGATCGCACGGTCCGCATCTACGGGCCGAAGCGCTGAACGAGCTCGCGTAGCTCACGTCAGCCCGCAACCTCACTCCTCGAGCAGCGCGATCAGGGCCGCGACACTCTGGTGCGCCTCGATCGGGTGGCGCAGCGGGCGCTCGGCGCGCACCTCGTAGCGGTTGCGCCGGCCCTCCTTCTCGCGTACGAGGTACCCCGCGCGCTCGAGATCGAGCACGATGCGCTGGACCGCGCGCTCGGTGATCCCGACCGTGGCGGCGGTCTCCCGCATCGTCAGGCTGGGGTCGCGGGCGAGCAGCAGCAGCACGTGGGCGTGGTTGGTCAGGAAGGTCCAGCTCTGGGGGACGGCCGCCGCGGCGGGCTCGCGCGACTTCTGACCCGCCTTGGCGGTGCGTTTTTTCTTCGGCATCGGAGCTTGACGGCAGGATTGTCGCGACACAGAATACACGACACATGTTTCGTGTATACTTCGTCGCATTCTATCTGCCGTCCCGCGCGGGCGCCACTCGTGAGGGCCGGCCGTGAGCCCCGCGCCCTTGGTCGGCGTCGTGTGCGGAAGCCGCAGCGACCTCGCGTCGATGTCCGCCGCGCGCGAGCGTCTTGTCGAGCTGGGCGTACCCCACGAGGCCTACGTCGTCTCTGCGCACCGCACCCCGCGCTGGCTGCTCGAGTACGCCGAGAGCGCAGAGGCGCGCGGGCTGGAGGCGATCGTCGCTGGAGCCGGCGGCGCCGCGCACCTCCCGGGGATGCTCGCCGCGTCCACGCTGGTCCCGGTTCTCGGCGTGCCGCTGCCGGCGACAGCGCTCTCTGGCCTCGATGCGCTGCTGTCGATCGTCCAGATGCCCGCTGGCGTCCCGGTCGCGACGTTCGCGATTGGTCGGCCCGGCGCAGAGAACGCCGCGCTGTTCGCGGCCGGACTGGTCTCGGCGAATCGTCCTGAGCTGCGCGAGCGATTACGCGCCTGGCGGGCCGCGCGCAGCGCCGCGGTGCTCGATGCGAGGGCGGTCCCGTGAGCGCGATCCTGCCCGGCTCGACGATCGCGATCCTCGGCGGCGGTCAGCTCGGTCGCCTCTCGGCGCTCGCGGCGCGAGCGCTCGGTTACGGAATCCGAGTGCTCGACCCTGACCCCCGTTGCGCGGCCGCTGCCGTCGCCGACGAGGTCGTCGTCGCGGGCTTCGACGACGTCGCGGCGGCCGAGCGCCTCGCGCGTCGCGCGGCGGTGGTCACGTTCGAAATCGAGCGCGTCGCGCCGGAAGCGGCGGAGGCCGCGGCTCGCCTTGCCCCAGTGCGGCCGTCGCCCGCCGTGCTGCAGCTGGTACAGGACCGTGCGATGCAGAAGAACTGGCTCGCCTCGCGCGGGTTCCCGGTCGGACCGTACGCGCCCGCACGGGACTCGGACGAGCTCTCGCGCGCCCTCCTCGCGCTCGGTGGCCACGTGCGCGCGAAGTCGTTGCGCGGGGGCTACGACGGCCGACGCCAGGAGCGCCTTGCGGAGCTCGCCGGCCCCGGCGGAGAGTTCGACGCCGTCGCGCGCGCCGCGGTCGCGCGCGCGGCGGCGCGCCTTGGGCCGTGCGTCGTCGAGCGTGAGCTCGACCTCGCCGCGGAGCTGTCGGTGCTCGTCGCGCGCCGTCCATCTGGAGAGTGCGTGGTTCACCCCGTCGCGCGCAACTGGCACGTCGAGGGGGTGCTCGACGCGAACGTGATCCCGGCCGGTCTGCCCGAGCCCGAGCTCGAGCGCGCGCGCGAGCTCGCGCTCGCGGTCGCGCGCGCGCTCGGGCTCGAAGGCGTGCTCGTCGCCGAACTGTTCTGGACGCACGATGGGTCGCTGTACGTCAACGAGCTCGCACCGCGGCCGCACAACACGTTCCACGCGAGCGATGGAGCGTGCGCGACCTCGCAGTTCGAGCAGCATGTCCGTGCGATCTGCGATTTGCCGCTCGGCAGCGTCGAACTTGTCCGACCGACGGCACTCGCAAACCTTCTCGGGGACTTGTGGCTTTCTCCGCGCGCGCCAGCGCTCGAGCGGGCGCTCGAGGTGCCCGGCGTCCGCCTCTGCCTGTATGGCAAGGAGCCGCGGGCCGGGCGCAAGGTCGGACATCTGCTCGCGAGCGCGCGGACGAGCAAGGAAGCGCTCGCAACGGTGCGGCGGGCGCGCGCGCGGTTGCTCGAGGCGTCTCCATGAGGTCCGGCGTGTCGAGCCCTCGACGGGACGGATGCGCGGCCGAGCGCGCACGCGCGGGTCACGACGCGCGATGAGCACGCTCGATCTCGTCCGCGCGAACCTGCTGTCCCCCCCGGTACTCGCCTTCGGCCTTGGCGCGTTCGCGCGCCTCGTGAAGAGCGACCTGCGGTTGCCCGATCCCGTCTACACGGTGCTCTCGACCTACCTCCTCCTTTCCATCGGTCTGCGTGGCGGCGCAGAGCTCGCGCACACGCCGCTCGCGGAGCTCTGGCTGCCCGCGCTCTGCACGCTCGCGCTCGGCGTCGCGACACCGCTGTGGTGCTATGCGATCTTGCGCCGGCGCTTCGGCGTCGAGGACGCGGCCGCCCTCGCGGCGCACTACGGCTCGGTGTCGGTGGTCACGTTCCTCGCGGCCCTCGCGTACGTTGCGGTGGCCAGCCTGCCTGTCGAAGGCTACCTGCCGACGTTGGTCGCGTTGCTCGAGGTGCCTGGGATCGTCGTCGCTTTGCTCATCGCCGCGCGCGCGGGCGGCGAAACGCGCTGGACTGCCGGCCTGCGCGAAGTGATGACGGGGCGAAGCGTGCTCCTCTTGCTCGGCGGGCTGGGCATCGGCGCCATTGCGGGCCCGCGCGGCTTCGCGGCGGTCGAGCCGTTTTTCGTGACGCCGTTCCAGGGCGTGCTGGTGCTGTTCCTGCTAGAGATGGGACTTCTGACCGCCGAGCGCGCTGGCGATCTGCGTCGCGCCGGCGCTTTCTTGATCGCGTTCGCGATCCTGGCCCCTCTCGCTCACGGCGCGCTCGGAATCCTGCTCGCGCACGCCGCGGGGCTGTCGCAGGGCGGGGCGGTCGTCCTAGCGTCGATGGCCGCAAGCGCGTCCTACATCGCGGCGCCGGCCGCCGTCCGCGCGAGCTTGCCGCGCGCGAACCCCTCCTACTATACCGCATCGCTCGCGCTGACGTTCCCGTTCAACTTGACGGTCGGGATACCGCTGTACCACCACTTCGCCGCGCGGGTGTATGGCTGAGCGCCGAGCGCCCCTGCTCCGTCCGCCGACCACGCATCCCACCCCGAACCGTCCTGCGAACTCCATTCCCCGACGAACATGATCGCTTCCCCCGTCCTCGCCAGCTCGCTGCCCTTCGTTTCGCTATTGACGCCCGACGCGGTCGAGGTGGCGGGGATGCGGAGCTGGGCCTACGGGGGCTTCCTAGCGCTCGTGCTTGTGCTCCTCGCACTCGACCTCGGGGTGTTCCACCGCGACGCGCACGAGGTCCGCATGAAGGAGGCCGTCGCCTGGTCGCTGGTTTGGCTCAGCTGCGGGCTCGCCTTCGGCGGCGTCGTGTACTTCGCCTACCAGAACCACTGGCTCGGTCTCGGACTGCACACGCCGAAATACGCGACCGCGGAGGCGGTCGCACTGGGAGCTCCACTGATCGTCGCCGGTGAAGTGCTCGGGCGCGAAGCCCTCGAGCAGTACCTCGTCGGCTATGTCGTCGAGAAGTCGCTCGCGATGGACAACATCTTCGTGATTGCGCTGATCTTCTCCTACTTTGCGGTGCCGGCGAAGTACCAGCACCGGGTGCTGTTCTGGGGCATCGTCGGCGCGCTCGCGATGCGTGGAGCGATGATCTTCCTCGGGGCCGAGTTGATCCTGCGCTACCAGTGGATCCTCATCATATTTGGCGGCTTCCTGATCCTGACCGCGCTCAAGATGGCGCTGATTCGCGGCCAAGACGACCCGTCGCAGAACATCGCCGTGCGCCTGGTCAAGCGCGTCCTGCCCGCGGTCGACTTCTACGACGGTCAGAAGTTCTTCACGAAGCGGACGGTCAAGCCGACCTACAGCCGCGATATCGCAACCGGCCGGGACGTGATGGATCCGCCGCCGCCCGGGACTCTTGCCGCGCGCTGGGCGATCACGCCGCTTTTCCTCGCGTTGCTCCTGGTCGAGATCACGGACCTCGTTTTCGCAGTCGACAGCATTCCGGCGATCTTCGCGATCACGCCCGATCCCTTCATCGTGTTCACGAGCAACATCCTCGCGATTCTTGGCTTGCGGGCCCTCTACTTCTGCCTCGCGGTACTGATCACGCGCTTCCGTTACCTGAAGCCCGCATTGATCCTGATTCTCGCGTTCGTCGGCGTGAAGCTTCTGCTCCTGAGCGTGCCACCCTACCTGCCCGTCGTCGGCCTGCAGACCGGCTCCCCCGTCAAGATCGACACGACGGCGTCGCTCCTCGTCGTGCTCGGCACGCTGGCTGCCGCGACGGTGCTCTCGATCGCCTTTCCCAACAAGGTACCCAAGTGAGACGCGACCACCTCGTCTCCTCATCGATCCCGCCCGTTGCCTCGGGAGCGCGCAGCCTGCCCGAAACCTACGAGCCTGGAGCGGAGGTCCGGGCATGACAGTCAGTGGGAGGCAGATAATCGCCGTCGGCGAGCGGTGCCAGCGTCTCTCCCATCACGCGTATTTTCGCAATGGCGTGCTCGCGCTGATCGTGATCAGCGCCTTGGTCATGGGGCTCGAGACGTGGTCCGGTTTGTCGGCCCGCTGGGCGGTGGCGTTCGCAGTCACGCACCCCGTCGTCCAAGCGTTGTTCGTTCTCGAACTCTCGATCCGCATCGCGGCGCACGGGCGGCGGCCTCTGGAGTTCTTCCGCAGCGGGTGGAACTTGTTCGACTTCGCGGTCGTCGCTCTGTCCCTGCTCCCCGTCGCTGGACCTTTCGCGACCGTGGCGAGGCTCGCGCGGGTGCTGCGCGTCGGGCAGCTGGTTACAGGGCAGCCGGAGCTTCGGCTGATCGTCGGCACGATGCTGCGTTCGATCCCGTCAATGGGTCACGTCGTCGCGCTGCTCGGGCTCCTGATCTACATCTACGGCGTCATTGGCCATCACCTGTTTTCGCACGCCGACCCAGAGCACTGGGCCGACCTGGGACGCGCTGCCCGGACGCTGTTCCTGGTCACGACCCTTGAAGGCTGGGCCGACATACTGAAGGCGAGCGAGGCCGCGACGCCGTGGGCGTGGGCGTTCTATTTCAGCTTCATCATCATCGCCGTGTTCGTAGTCATCAACCTGTTTATCGCGGTGGTGATTAGCAACCTTGAGAATGTGCGTCGCGAGGTTTCCGGCGAGCAGCCGGCCGACGACGCCGTCCGGGACAAGGCGATTGCGGTCGAGCTGCGTACCCTGAACGCCCGAATCGACGAACTAATCGGCGCTGCGGGCCAGCGGCGGACAGGGCCGTGACCGCCGTCGTCGTGCAGGGTCCGCGCGCTCCCGCCGGCGACTCAGACGGCGGCGAGCTGCGGCTCCTTTCGGCCAGCCTCACTCGGGATTCGGCCTGTGGGCGCGCGACAACCACTGCATCGGCTGGGGAAAGG
>CAZQHA010000297.1:0-5912 GCA_964592795.1 uncultured Planctomycetaceae bacterium
GAATCCGGCCAGCTCCAGGCCCTCGAACGCGGACCACTTCGATCGCGACGGGAGTCGCGCGGCCTCGACGCGCCGCACCGCGCGCGCATCGAACAGCGCGACGTCGCCGACGAAGCCCGGCGCGAGCGACCCCTTCCGTGGCAGGTGCAAGGACGCCGCGGCGCGCGACGTCACGGACTCTAGCGCCGTCCGCGCGTCGAGCGCGCCGCGGCGCACGAGCTCGAACACGAGCGGCCACAAGAGGTCCACCGACGGCATCCCCGACGGCGCCTTCGCGTACGGCCGGCGCTTCTCCTCGAGCGGGTGCGGCGCGTGATCCGTGCCGATCGCGTCGCACGTGCCGTCGCGCAGCGCCTCGAGGATGCCGACGTTGTCGTCCGGCGTCTTGATCGACGGATTGACCTTGAGGAGGTTGCCGAGGCGCGGCGCGTCCTCGCTCGAGAGCAAGATGTACTGCGGGCCCGTGCTGGCGCCGACGGGCAAGCCGCGCGCCCGCGCCGCGCGCAGGAGCTCGGCGCCGCCGCGCGTCGAGAGGTGGAACACGTGCAGCTCCGCGCCGGTCTCCTCGACGAGCTCGATGCTCGTGCGGATCGATTCGATCTCGGCCTCGCTCGAGCGGACCTTGTGGTGCAGCTCGACGGTCGCGTCGGGGTAGAGCTCCTTGCCGCGCCGCAGGAGCTCCTCGTCCTCGCAGTGCGCGACGATCATCCGTCCCGCGCGCGCCGCGCCGTCGAAGAGCGCGCGCGCAGCGTGCCGCGGTCCGTCTGCCCGCCCAGGCCCGTCGAGCCGCCGAGGAAGCACTTGAACGCCGGCGTGAGCGGCGCCATCGCGGAAAGCTCCGGCAGCGCATCGGGGAGCAGGTTCGCGAGGCACCCGAAGTCGACGCGCGATCGCGCCCTCACGTGCTCCAGGCGCGCGGTGAGCGCGGCGAGCGACGTCGAGAGCGGCGGGTTGTTCTGCACCTCGACCACCGACGTCACGCCGCCGTGCAGCGCGCCCGCCGAGCCGTGGTCCCAGCCCTCCTTGTGCTCGAGCCCGGGGTCGCGGAAGTGCACGTGCACGTCGACGAGGCCCGGGATCACGGTCAATCCGCCGGCGTCGAGCACCGGCAGCGATCCGGCGTCGAGGTCGCTGCCGACCGCGTCGATGACGCCATTCAGGATGCGCACGTCGAGCGTGCGCTCCTCGTCGCCGGGCGGGTAGCTCCGGCAACCGCGCACGAGAAGCGAGAGACCGCGGGGAGCCACCGTCAGCTGCGCGCGGCGCGACGCACCGCGACGACCGTCATGTCGTCCTCGCGCTTGCCGCCCGCGAACTCGAGCGCGCCGTGCACGAGCGCCTCGGTGAGCTCCTTCGCGGTGCACCCGGACGACGCGCAGCTTTCCACGATCCCGGCCATCCCGGCCTCCTCGAACAGGTGGTCGGGGTCGGTCGCCGATCGTGCCTCGACGAATCCGTCCGTGAACGCGACCAGCGTGTCCTGCGGCGCAAGCGCCAGGCGCGGTCCTTCGGTGTACTCGTAGTCGTCGACCATGCCGAGCGCGGGCGCCGTGCCCGCGATGCGCTCGATCGTGCGCGATCCCGCGCGCCAGATCAGCGGCGGCGTCTGGCCGGCGTTGATGACGTGCAGCGCGCCCTGCTGGTCGAAGAGCCCGAGGAAGAGCGTCAAGAACAGGCCGTCGTCCATCCGCGGCGCCAGGTCCTGGTTCAGCATCGTGACCACCGCCGCGGGATCGTCGAGCACGCGCAGGTAGCTGCGCAGGCTGGCCTGCGCCGTCGCCGTGATCAGCGCCGGCCCGATGCCGTGCCCGGTGACGTCGCCGACGACGACCGCGAGCGATCCGCGCTTCGTGCGGATGAAGTCGTAGAAGTCGCCGGTCGTGCGCTCGGCGGGACGATACCAGCCGTGGATGTCGTAGCCCGGCATGTCGTTCGGGATCTGCGGCATCAGACCGTGTTGGATCTGGCTCGCGATCTCGAGCGATTGATCGAGCTTGGCCTTCTCGAGCGAGTCGATGTGCAGCCGCGCGTTCTCGAGCGCGATCGACACGTGCTGCGAGAGCGCGGCGAACAGCGCCAAGTCCTCGTGCTTGAACTCGCGCGTGGCGGCTTTCGAGTCCACGTACAGCGCGCCGCGCTCGGCGGACTGCGACGTCGCGTCCTTGCCCTTCGTCACGAGGGGCACGCACATGACGGCGCGCAGCTTGAGGTCGAACACCGAGGTGCCGAGCTCGAGCGCCTCCGAGTCCGACGTGACCGTCGCGCGCACGGGCTCCTCCTTCTCGAGGACCCGCTTGACGACGCTCGTCGAGAAACGGATCGGTCCGGTCACGCCCTGACCGCCGCGCTGGCGCGCGACGCGGATCTGCATCTCGCCGGAGGGGTCCTGAAGGATCAGGAGCCCGCGTTCCGCGCCCGTGACTTCGATCGACGTGTCGACGATGTAGACGAGGAGCGACTCGAGATCGCGCGACTGGGAGACGCGCGCGATGGCGGTCAAGAGGACGTCGACGGAGCGCCGATCGACGCGATCGTTGCCCGTGAGGAAGAGGGTCGATTGGTTCGCCGAAGGACCGCTGTCCACCGGGCTCGGCGTCACCGCTTCCGGCACCGGAGGAGCCTTCTTCTTGCGGAAGAACATGGCGGCGGAGTCTACCGCCGGCCCGTTCGCGCGGCCAAAAAACCTTTGCCTCGCCCGGGGGATCGAAGCCAGACTGTGCGACCCTTTCATTCGGCCAGGCGCGGCGCAACGGCGAGATCCGCGCCCCTCCGAACTCAGGAGATCGAATGCACATCAGCGTCGAGCCCAGCGAAGACCACGCCGTCCTGCACTTGCGCGGCGAGTTCGACACGTACTACGTGCCGCTCTTGCAGCAGGAGATCGACTCGCTCGTCAAGGGCGGAGTCTCGCGCGTCGTGCTCAACCTGCGACTCGTGAAGTTCATCAACTCGACGGCGCTCGGCTCGATCATCAAGGCGTCGAAGCAGCTGAACGCCAAGGGCGGTCGCCTCGTGATCTCGCGCCCCTCGCCGTTCTGTCGCGACATCCTCGAGAAGGTCGGTCTCGACCGCGTGGTCAACGTGTTCGAGTCGGACGAGGAGGCGGTCGAGAGCCTGATGCAAGCCGCGTCGCCCAAGCGCAAGACGCAGGACGACGGCGAGCTCGACGAGAACCAGAGCGCGGTCCTGTTCACGCCCGTCGACGAGAGCCGACTCGAGCACTTCTTGCCGGGCAAGCGCACCGTGAAGACGCCGCTGTCGAAGGACAAGGCGCAAGGCAGCTGGAGCGGCGCCGGCCGCATGTCGGGCCTGGACGCGCACGGCATCCGGTTCACCTGGAGCGGCGGCAGCACCGAGTTCTCGCCGTTCCAGATGGCGCAGCTCTTGGCGCTCGGCACCGAGTGGAAGGTCAAGTTCCGCCTGCCGCTCCTGAAGCGGGGCTACTGCGAAGCCGTGTGCGTCGTGCGCGAGGTCGAAGAGCGACCCGACGGCGTGAAGGTGGCGGCGTCGTTCAAGTCGATCGACAACACGACCCGTGACGCGATCAATCAGTACGCCAGCGACCTCGCCTTCCTGAAGGACGAGCTGCGCAAGGCGACCGACAAGTAGCGGCGCGTCGCGCCTAGCGGTCGCGTACGGCGCCTTCCGCCGCCGGCCCGGGCTCGATGCCGGGCGGGAGCGCCGGCGCCGACTCGGTCGCGAGCTCGCCGCGCGCGCGCAGGAGGATCGACTCGAACGTGCGCGCGACCGTGGGCCAGCCGAGCTTCTCCAAGGCCTTCTCTCGCGCGCGCATGCCCCAGCGCTTGCGCGCCTCGGGCGACATCGACGCGCGACGCAGCATGTCCGTCCACGCCGTGAGGTCGCCGGGCGGAGCCAAGAGGCCCCATGCGTCGTGCTCGACGAAGTGGCGCAGGCTCTTCTGGTCGCTCGCGAGGACCGGCAGACCGCACGCCATCGCGCGCGGGATCTGACGTCCGCGCACCGCGTCGTCGAGCGCGGGAACGGCGAGCAGCGTGCTCGCGCTCATCAAGCCGGGGAGCTCCTCGTCGCGCGCGCGACCCACCCAGTGCACGCGCGATCCGATGCCCAGTCGATCGATCAACGCGCGCAGCGCGGGTTGCGCCGGACCTTCGCCGGCGAGGACGAGCGACCAGTCGGCGCGTTGTCCGACGGTGCTCGCGAACGCCGCGATCAAGACGTCGAGGCCGCGATTGTGATCGATGTAGCCGGCGTACAGGAGGATCCGCCCGCGGATGTGGTGGCGCAGGATGATGCCGCTCGAGAGCCCCGGACGGAACGTGTTCAGATCGACGCCGGCGGGAAGGATCGTGACGCGCCGCTTGTCGAAGCCGCGGCGCAGCGCGCGCTCGTGGGCGATCGGGTCGAGCGCGACCACGCTGCTCGCGGTGCGGCGGATGTAGGCGCCCCACAGCGTCTCGCCGATCCTGTGCAGCACCCGGCCGTGGAGCTTCTCGTCGCTCTTCGCGCCCACCTCGACGCACAGGAGCGGCGCCGACAACCGTCGCGCCGTGCGCGCGCCCAGCCACGCGGAGGGCGACAGGGAGTCGTACGCGACGATGGCGTCCGGCTCGAAGCCGAGCAGGCCGCGGCCGTCTTCGCCGTCGGCCGCCGTTCCGCCCGCGGCGCCCGAGCGCGGGATCGCTCCGGGAGGCGCGCCGAAGCCGCGCACGGTGTGCCCCAGGCCGAGCAGCTCCCGCGCCAGCTCGGGCGCGTGATCGCCGCCCTTGGCGCGCAGCGTGAACGGATTGACGAGCAGGGCGATGCGCACGGGGAAGTCGGTCGAGGGTGGAGAGAGGTTCGGCGATGCGCCCCGATCAATTGTAGGTCACGAGAAGTCTATCGGTCGGCGGGCAATCGCTTCCAAATGCGCGCGAGAGTTCGCGTCGCGGCTCAAGTGTTTCGGCGAGCAGCCGACAATCAGCTGCCCGTCGTACCCCACGACGGATCCCCCGGTGACACGCATGACACGACGCGACATCTTCGAACCCACACCGATCCCCGGCACCGGACCGCAGGCGCGCGGCCTGTTCGTCAGCCGATCGTCCGGACTCCTCGACAAGGCCGCGGGCGGTCGCGCGCTGCGCTTCGACCCGGCACAGTTTTCCGCCGGCTCGCTGGCCGCGCTGTTCAGCGCCGGGCAAGCGGGATGGAAGATCTACCTGATCGGCAACGAGGAGTCGGTCGCGCGCGGCCGGACCTCGGCGGCGGCGTGGGAGCGCTTCGAGTCCGCGCTGATGGGGCACCTGAAGAGCCACGGCATCCCGATCGTGCGGCACTACGCCTGTCTCGATCACCCGCAGGGGACCGGCAGCCACAAGCGCGACTCGGTCTTCTTGTTCCCGAACACCGGCGCGCTGTACCACGCGGCGCAGGAGGACGGGATCCTGCTCTCGGAGAGCTGGCTCGTCTCGGGCGACGCGCTCGAACTGGCCGCCGGATGGCGCGCGGGGTGTCGGACGGCGTCGCTCGACCTCTCGCCGAAGCTCCGCGCCGGTCGCATCGAGGTCGAGACCAGCACGCGGACGCAGCGGCTCTCGGTCGTGTTGCGCGAGATCGTCGCGTCGAGCGACCTGGCGCGGCGCTGAACGCTACTGAACTGCATGGGTTCCCTGTGGCTTAGACCCCGGCGGGCTCGCCCGCGGACCTAGTCCTCCTACGCAGCCGCGCCGTGCGTCGCGCACCAAGTCTCGATCGACTCGTTCGCGCTTGCGAGTGGGTGGATGCTCGAGCGTGCCCAATCCTGCCTCCATGAGATCAGCTCACTGGCGGTGAGGCGCCGCGGGACAAAGCCCAGCTTCTGCGCGGCGGAGAAGTCGTCGGTATTGAATCGCGTGCGGACGTAGTTGCGGTACGCGGCGAACAGCTGCAGCCCAAGGTCGAGGTAGCGCCGC
>CAZQHA010000298.1:0-5900 GCA_964592795.1 uncultured Planctomycetaceae bacterium
AGCCCGCGGCTCGGGCGGCGGGGCGACCCTGGGCCGCTCCTCGATCGGATCGAACGTGCCCAGCCGCTCCCCGCCCTTGCGGCGGCGCTCGAACAGCTGGTAGAGCTCCGTCTCGATGAAGCGGTCGCCGCCGCCGGCTTCCGCGACCGCGAGCCCTTCCTCCGCGACGCGGACGAGCGTGTCGAACGAGAGCTCGCCGGGCTGGCGGTTGTTCGCCATGCCGATGCTCAGGCTGACGCACAAGGCGCGGCCGTCGCGCTCGAAACGCAGCTTCTTCGCGCCGCCCAGGATCCGCCGCGCGAGCAGGCCGGCCGTCTCCGGGGCGGTGTGGGGAAAGACCGCCATCAGGCGGTCGGCGGAGAGGTGGCCCAGGTAGTCGCTCTCGCGGGTGACGGACTTCACGACGCCGACGACGGCGCGCAGGATCTCGTCCTTCGAGTCGTAACCGTACAGGTCCTGCAGCTGCCCGAGCCGGTCGACGGAGATCAGCGCGCAGACGAGCGGGTACTTGTAGCGCTGCGCGCGGTCGAACTCCGTGCGCATGAGCCGCTCCATGTCGGCTGGCGAGAACAGCCCCTGGCCGCTGTCGTTGAATCGAACGGTGCGGAATTCGGCCATCAATGCAGGGGCTCTCGGCGACGGGTGCAGGAGTCTAGGCTCCGGGCTCGGGCTCGCGCGACGCAAGGGCCCTGGCGCCCCGGCGGAGCGAGCCCGAACGCTGGAATCCGGGCGCAGACGCAAGCGGCTGAGCCGAGCGCCTCTCGGTCAGGGTGTCGGCCAGCCGACCGGCGCGCCTTGAGGAACGCCGCGCAATGCGCGAGGTGACGGTCAAAGCTGCCAGCCCCCGGCCACCGGGAGGTCGGCGCCGGTGGTGTAGGAGGCCGCGTCCGACGTCAGGAAGAGCACCGCGCGGGCGATCTCGTCGACCGTGCCCGGACGCCCCATCGGAATCTCCGCCACCCGATCGCGGGACCGCGTGTCCTCCGCGGCGTGCTCGTGAGGGACGACCCCCGGCGAGACGACGTTGACGCGCACGCCATGGGGAGCTTCTTCCAGCGCCCAGGAGCGCGCGAGCACGAGCAGCGCGCTCTTCGCGGCGTAGAACGCCGCCGTCTCGCGACGTCCGCGCAGCCCATCGAGGCCCGCCGATCCGAACAGCACGACGCTCCCGCGCGCGCGCCGCAGCTCCGAGCGCGCGACCTGCATCAAGAGGAACGCCGACTCGACGTTGCTCCGGTGGAGATTTCGCAGGCTCGCGAGCGCGAACGTCTCGAGCGGACCGCGCTCGTACTCCCCCACCGCGTGCACGATCGTGTCGAGGCGTCCGTCGCGCGCGAGCACCTCGGCGACGAGCCGTCGCGCGTTCCCTTCGTCGCACAGATCGGCCTGGTGCACTCGTCCGGGGAACTCCTTCTCGCGCTCCTGCGCGAGATCGATCGAGCTGCGGTAGACGACGTGGACGCGATCGCCGCGCCGCGCCAACGCTCGCGCGACCCCGAGGCCGAGCCCGCGCACGCTTCCGGTGACGAGCGCGACCGGTGGCGCGGAGCTCTGCGGACGGCTGGACACGCGGTCGTTATGACCGCGCGCGGCGCATCAGTCCAGCGTGCCGGCGCGATCCAGCGGCCACACGCGCAGATCGACGCGCCCGCGCAGGTTGGCGCGCGGCACCTGTCCGAACTCGCGGCTGTCCGACGAGTGCGCGCGGTTGTCTCCGAGGACGTAGAAGTGCTCGGGCTCGACGCGCGTGCGCACGCTCGTGCCCGGATCGGGGCCCTCGATGTAGGGCTCGTCGAGCCGGACGCCGTTCACTTCGACGCGACCGGATTCGATGCAGATCTCGTCGCCCGGCAATCCGATCACCCGCTTGATGTAGTCGAGGCTCGGATCGAGCGGGTATTGCAGCACGACGATGTCGCCGCGCTCGACTTCGCCGAAGACGTAGCTCAAGTGGTCGACGAGGATGCGGTCGCCGTCCTCGATCCCGGGCGACATCGAGCTCCCGCGGACGACCGAGAAGTTGAACATCATCGCGTACGAGAGCACCGAGATCGCCGCGACCTTGGCGAACGTCCCGAGCGCGTGGACCGAGATCGCGCTCGGCCGTGCGCGCGGAGGCTCGCGCAGACGCCACGAGCGTCGAACCGGCGCCGTGGCCGGCGGAGCGATCGGCTCGACCCGCGCCTGCCGCTCGACCGGCGCCAGGACTTCCGCATCGACGGGGGACATGCGTGCGGTCGTTATCGATCGCGCGCGCCGTCGGGATTGAGCGGCGCCTTCCCTTTCGCCTGCCGATGCGGCCGGCTACGCTCACGCGCGCTCCGCGCGAACGAGATGAGTCGTCACGAACCCACGCACGCCGCGCCGACGCGCCGGCACGTCCTCGCGTGCGGCGCGGGCGCGATCGCCCTCGCGTGCGGCGCGACCGAGAGCTCGCGCGACTCGGCGCGCACCGCCGACGAGAACGCGCGCATCGACGACGAGCTCGCCGATCTCTCGGATCAAAGCGACAGCGTCGAGCCGATCCGACCGGGAGAGCGCGCCGAGCGCCGCGTGCGCGCCGGGCGCCTCCTCGCGTCGATGGGGCTCGATGCGATCCTGATGGAAGGCGGCGGCACGCTCACGTACCTCGCCGACATGCATTGGGGGAAGTCCGAGCGGCTGTTCGCGATGATCCTGCTCGCGGACGGAACGCACTTCTGGATCTGTCCGGCGTTCGAAGCCAGTCGCGCGCGTCTCTCGATCGACGCGCCCGATGGACCGCGCGGCGAGATCCTGGCGTGGCAGGAGCACGAGCATCCGTACCAGCCGCTCGCGAGCGCGCTGCGCGAGCGGAAGGTCTCGCGCCTCGCGATCGAGCCCGGCCTGCGCCATGGCTTCGTGCACGAGCTCGGCGGCGCGCTCGAGGGCGGCACGATCGCGAGCGGCCGCGCCTTCGTCGTGGCGCTGCGCGCGCAGAAGGATCCGCACGAGCTCGAGATCCTGCGCCGCGCGAACGAGCTGACGCAGCAGGCGATCGCCGCGGTGTCGAAGACGCTCGTGCCGGGTCTGTCGGGCGCCGACATCGGCCGGCGGATGGACCGCGCGCACCGCCGACTGGGGTTCTCGAGCCCGTGGAACCTGTCGCTGATCGGCGCCGCGGCGGCGCTCCCGCACGGCGATCCCGACGCGCATCCGCTCGAGCGCGGCGACGTCGTGCTGATCGACACCGGCGGCAGCTTCCACGGCTACCAGAGCGACATCACGCGCACGTGGGTCTTCGACGGAACGCCCGCGGGCACGGTGCTCTCGGCGTGGCACGCGGTCCGCGACGCGCAGCAGCGCGCCTTCGACGCGTTGCGACCGGGCCGCGCCTGCCGCGAGATCGACGCGGTCGCGCGCGCGCGCATCGACGAGCTCGGCTACGGCCCGGGCTACCGCACGTTCACGCACCGCCTCGGGCACGGGATCGGCGTCGAAGGCCACGAGGATCCGTACTTCGACGGCGGCAGCGCGGTCGTGCTCGCGCCCGGGATGACCTTGTCGAACGAGCCGGGGATCTACCTCCCCGGCGAATTCGGCGTGCGCATCGAGGACATCGTCGCGATCACGCCGGACGGCGCCGACCACTTCGGCGACTGGCAGCGCTCGCCCAGCTCGCCGGAATGAGTCACGGCGCGCGGTAACCGCCGTTTCCCCGTCGCTTCCCGGTCCTGCGACAGAGCGGCAAGTCCTTGGCGAATCGCGCTTAGCGGTGGGCGCCGGAAGCCGGCTCAGGGTTAACCGCCCCCGCCGCGGCGCGCCGCACGGACCACCCGGCGCTCCATTCAATCCATCCGAGGGGTGAGGTTCCCATGGCCCACCAAATCGTCGGTCTCGTCTGCCGGCTCTTCGAGTTCATCCTCATCGCGATGATGTTTGGATGCTCGATGTGGCTCGCGTGCTGCGCGGTGTGGTTCCCGCGCTTCGCGCTCTGATCAGCCGCGCGCCTTCGCGGCCTTCAGCTTCATGACCCGCTTCCCCGATCCCATTCCGATCTTCCGGATGCGTTGACGGCCTCGTGTCGGTCCACAGTTCTTGACGTTCGCTCGCGCCATCGGCGTTGACTCCAGTTCGATTGCTCTCGCGGAAAAAACGGGCGAGGAGCTTACCCGCGTTCGAGCGAACCCCGCAAGCTCACGCGGGTTTTCGGCGCAGCGCGCGCACGCACGCGATCAGGAGCGCGGTCGCGGCGGCCTCGTCCAGGTTGCCGAAGCCCGGGATGACGTCGGGGAGCAGCTCGAAGATCCCCGAGGTCGGATTGAGGATGTACGCGGCCGCCAGCGCCGCTCCGACGAGCGCACCGCCCGTCCGCCACGCGCTGCGCGGGCGCTCGGGCTTCGACGGCGAATGGACGGGCGCGATCCCGGGCGCGCTCACTTCGCCTCCCCCGACGCGGCGAGCCACACCGTCCGCGGATCGACCTCGACGGTGAGCGACGCTCCCGGGATGTCGCGCTCCAGCGCCTTCTCGACGCCGGCGAGCGCCCAAGAGACGAGCTCCTTCGTGCGCGCGACGGGATCCGGAGCGTCCGCGCCGCGCGCGTAGACGGGAACGAACGGCGCGTGCTCGCCGGTGAGCGCGCCCGTGCCGAGATGCTTCGGCGCCGGCACGCGCACGTGCACGGTGAGGCCGTCGGGCTCGGCCAGCCGCGTCGGCATGTGCGTGAGATCGATGCCGTGGATCTCGAGCGCTCCGTCGCCGCCGATCGCGTGCGTCACGAGCCAGGGTTGCTCCGCCGAGAGACGCATCTGCGAGAGTCGGTTGTGCATGAACGCGTTGCCGTAGTCGAGCCACGCGTGGAGCCGGCCCTCCGGGCTCGTCGGCGCTGCGGCAATCGCGCCGCGGCGTGACGCGACGATCTCCGCGAGATCGGGCGCCTTCCACTGCAGGTACCCGGCGGTGACGCCGACGCCCAGCACGACGAGGACTCCGAGCGCGAGAAGACCGCTGACGCGCGGACCGAACGCGCTGCGTGCATTCATGCGGACATTGTGGGCCCCGCAGCGCGCGCTGCCTAGCAGCGCGCGCTCCCTATCGGTTCTTCGCGGTAGTAGCGCGCGCTCCCCATCGGTTCCGCGCGCTCGCCCGCGCCGCTCTTCGCGCGATCGCGGGCCGGCCCGTATGCTCGGCGCGGTGAACCTGTCGGCGAGCGATCTTTTGAGCTGCGTGCAGAAGGGAGAAGGTCCGCGCGTCGAGTTCAAGCGCCGGCTGCCGCGGGACGAGCGCGCGGCGCGGACGCTCTGCGCGTTCGCCAACACGCGCGGCGGGCTCCTGATCGTCGGCGTCACGGACCGCGGCCGCGTGCACGGCCTCCACCGTCCCGACGAGGTCTCCGACCGTCTCCACGCCCTCGGCGAGGGCTTCCTCGCGCCGGCGCTGCGCGTCGAAGTGCAGGTCGTCGACGTGCACGGACCGCGCGTCGTCGCGTGCTCGGTGCCCTTCTCGAAGGAGCGTCCGCACGCCGTCCTCCTGCCCGGAGGGGAACGGCAATTCCTCGTGCGCGTGGGATCGAGCAACCGCATCGCGGACGGCGCGACGCTCTCGGCGCTGCGCAACGGGAAGCTCGCGCGGCGCGGCGCGACGTCGTTCGAGGCGAGCATCCTGGCCTGGGTGACGACGCAGTCGCGCAATGGGGCGCTCCCGGGAGGATCCGCGACCGTGGCGCGGTTCGCTCGACAAGCCAACGTCAGCGAGAACCGCGCGCGCAAGGCGTTCGTCAAGCTCGAGAGCCTCGGACTCCTCGTCGGCCACGGCTCCGGCCGAGCGCGCGTCTTCGTGTGTCCCTAGCGCATGAGCTCGCCGAGTCGATCTTCGCACGGCACCCGCACGCTGGTCGCGTGGCTGAGCCTCACGTGGATCGGAGGCACCGTGCTCGCCGC
>CAZQHA010000299.1:0-5897 GCA_964592795.1 uncultured Planctomycetaceae bacterium
GATGATGCCGATGCTGTTGCGCGCCTCGGCGCCCGGTCCCGACACGAGCACGAGCGGGAAGTGTCCGAACACGGTCGCGGCCGAGGTCATCAGCACGGGGCGCAGCCGCGTCGCCGACGCCTCGCGCAGCGCGTCCATCTTCGCCATGCCCTGCTCCTGCAACGTGTTCGCGAACTGCACGATCAGGATGCCGTTCTTGGCGATCAGTCCGACGAGCGTGATCAGGCCGACCTGCGAGTAGATGTTGATGGTCGTGAGGTCGAGGAAGCTGAACACGAGCGCACCGGAGATCGCGAGCGGCACGGAGCCGAGCAGCACGATCAGCGGATCGCGGAAGCTCTTGAACTGCGCGGCGAGCACGAGATAGATCAGCACGACCGCGAAGCCCAGCGTCACGATCAGCGACGAGCCCTCGCGCCGGATCTGCCGCGACTCGCCGGCGTGGTCGATGTGGACCGAGGGCCCCGCGACCGCTTTCGCCGCGTCCTCGAGGACGCGCAGCCCTTCCTCTTTCGTGACGCGCGGAGCGACCGCTCCGAAGACCTTCACCGCGTTGCGCTGCTGAAACCGGTTCAGCGTCCGCGGCGCCGTGCTCGTCTCGATGTGCGTGAACGTCGAGACGGGCACGAGCTCCCCGCTGGGCGTCTTGATCTTGAGGTCGAGCAGCGGACCGACGGTCGCGCGATCTTCGTCGCCGATCTGCGGGATCACCTTGTAGCTGTAGTCGAAGTAGTTGAATCGGTTCACGTAGCCGCCGCCGAGCAACGTGCCGAGCTCGCGGCCGACGCTCGCGAGATCGAGCCCCAGGTCGGCGATCCTCTCGCGATCGACGACGACGTGCGCTTGCGGGCGATCGATCTTCAGGTCGGTATCGACGTAGAGGAACTTGCCGCTCTGCCAACCCGCGCCCACGACCGCGCCCGCGGTCTCGAGCATCTCCTCGACCGACGAATCGCCCTGGAGCACGAGCTCGACGTCGTACTGGCCGGACGTCGGCAGCGGCGGATCGAGTCGCGGAAAGACGCGCAGCCCGGGCACCTGCGACACCGCGCCGAACACCTCGCCGAACATCTCCTCGGTCGAGCGCTCGCGCTCCTTCCAGTTCTTCTGGACCATGCCGCCGAATCCGCCCCAGGCCGCGGTCAGGGACCACATGAACTGCGCTTCGGGGAACGTGGTGACCGCGTCGACGACCTTCAGCGACTCGCGGTTGACGGCCGCGAGCGTCGAATCGGGCGACGCGTCGAGGAAGAGGCTGATGTGGCTCTGGTCCTCGACCGGCGCGAGCTCGCGGCGCGAGTTCATGTAGAGCGGCCAGGCCGCGGCCATGACGAAGAGCGCCGCGGCGACGATCGCCCAACGGATCTCGAGCGCGACGTCGAGCGCCTTCGCGTACCCGCGCCGCACGAGATCGAAGCCCTGGTTGACGAGCCTCGTGAGCCGGCCTTCCTGGCCGTGCTCGTGCACGAAGCGCGAGCTCATCACCGGCGAGAGCGTCACCGCGACGATGCCGGACACGATCACCGCCGCCGCGAGCGTGATCGCGAACTCGAGGAACAGCGTGCCGGTGAGGCCGCCTTGGAACCCGATCGGCGTGTATACCGTCGCGAGCGTGATCGTCATCGCGATGATCGGGCCGACGAGCTCGCGCGCAGCGGCGATCGCGGCCTCGATGCGCGATTTGCCCATTCGCACGTGCCGCTCGACGTTCTCGACGACGACGATCGCGTCGTCGACCACGAGTCCGACCGAGAGCACGATCGCGAGGATCGTGAGCAGGTTCAGGCTGAATCCCGCCGCGAGCATCACGATCGCCGCGCCGACGAGCGACACGGGCATCGCGACGAGCGGAACGAGCGCCGTGCGGATCGATCCCATGAAGAGGAACACGACGAAGCCCACGATCAGGATCGTCTCGATCAGGGTCTTCGTGATCTCCTGCAGCGCGTCGCGCATGAAGACCGTGCCGTCCCAGACCAGGATCATCTCGACGTCCTTGGGCAGCGTCGGACGGATGCGCTCCATCTCGGCGCGCAGGCGATTCGCGACGTCGATCTCGTTCGCGCCGACGAGCGGCCACACGCCGAGGTACACGGCCTCCTTGCGGTTGTACTTCGCGACGAGGTCGGCCTCCTCGGCGCCGAGCTCGACGCGCGCGACGTCGCGCAGCCGCACGAGGGCGCCGCCGCGGTCGGTGACGATCAAGTCCGCGAACTCCTCGGTCGAGCGCAGATCGGTGTTCGCGAGCAGGTTGACCTGGACGAGGTTGCCCTTCGTCTGGCCGACGGCGGCGAGGTAGTTGTTGCGCTGCAGCGCCGCGTGCACGTCGCCCGGTGCCAGGTTCAGCGCGGCGAGCTTGTCCGGATCGATCCACACGCGCATCGCGATCTGGCGGCCGCCTTCCTTGTTGGTGACGCGCTGGACGCCCTCGATCGTCGCGAGCTGCGGCTGGATCGTGCGACCAAGCCAGTCGGTCATCTCGGACACGCTGCGCTCGCTCGACGTGAACGAGAGATAGAACGTCGCGTACGGCCGGTCGGCGCGCTGGATCTCGACGATCGGCGGCTCCGCTTCCTGAGGCAGCTCGGAGCGCACTTGCTGGAGCCGTGCCGTGACTTCGGCGAGCGCGGCCGTGCTGTCGTAGTTCAGCTTGAGTCGCACCGTGATCGTGCTGACGCCGGCGCGGCTCGTCGACTCGACGTGATCGACGCCGCCGATCGCGGACACCGCGCGCTCGATCGGCGTCGTCAGGAATCCGCGGACGGTCTCCGCGCTCGCGCCCGTGTAGACGGTCGTGATGATGACCGACGAGCTCTCGATCTGCGGGAACTGCTGGATCGGCAGCGTCGTGAGCGCTCGCCATCCGACGAGCACGAGCACGAGGTTGACGACGATCGCGAGGACCGGGTGCTTGATGAAGATGTCGGTGAAGGAGCGCATGGCGTGCTTCTTTGCTCTCTCTCCGCGCTCAGCGCGTGCTGCTTCCCGCGAGGGGCTCGGAGTCGTTCACGATCGCGACCAGCACACCCTCGCGCAGCTTGAACGAGCCCGATGCAGCGACCTGCTCGCCGGCCTTCAGCCCCGAGAAGATCAGCACCTCGTCGCCGAGCGGCGTCCCGCTCTCGACGGTGCGCAGGTGCGCGCGCGCCTTGCCTTGCGCGTCGGCCTCGATCACGAACACGTGGTCACCGCTCGGTCCGCGCCGCAGCGCGCTGGACGGCACGGCGATCGCGGTGATCGGCGCTCCGACGGGTACCTTGACGCGCACCGAAGCTCCGGGAGCGAACGAATCGCCGGCTCCTTCGACTCGCGTGCGAACCCAGGCGTTGCGCGTCGCGCGGTCGACGCGCGCGTCGATCGCGATCACTTTCGCTTTCGACGGCCCGCCGGCGCCGCCGTCGATCTCGACCTCGGCACCGACGCGCAGCGCCGCCGCCACATCTTGCGAGACCGAGAAGTCGACGTGCACGGCTTCGTCGATGCCTTGCAGCGTCGTGAGCTCCGTCCCTTCGTCGAGGTACTGTCCGATGTGGACGTCGGTCATGCCGACGCGCGATCGAAACGGAGCGCGGATCGTCTTGCGGGCGATGACGGCCTGCGTGCGCGCGATCTGCGCCTTCGCGACGTCGCGTTCGGCGACCGCGCGATCGACGTCGAGCTCGGAGGCTCCGCGGTTCTTCTGCGCGCGCTCCACGCGACCCAGCGACGACTCAGCGAGGGCGAGCGTCGCCTCTTGCGCGCGCAGCTCGGCTTCCTCGATCGAGACGTCGAGCGCGACGAGCACGTCCCCCGCTTCGACGATCGAGCCGGGCGTCAGCGCGAGATCCCGGACCGTACCGGACAGCTCGTTGCGCAGCGTGATCGATTGCAGCGCGAGCACGGTTCCGATCGACGTCGTCGTCCGCGTGTGCGCGCGCTCTCGCGCGACCGCGGCCGTGACCGCCTCCACCGGCTCGGGTTGGCTCATCGCGGCCGCGTGCGCTTCGTCGAGTGAGTCTTGCTTCCACGCGGCGAGGCTCGCGGCGGCGGCGAGAACGGTGACGAGCAGGACGACGGATGCGATCCAACCACGGCGGCTCATGGCACGGGGGTTCCTAGGTTCGGCGGGGGGCGGGGAAGGCTGGGGAGTAGACTGGTCGTCTAGTTTTGTACAGAGGGTGATTCGCCGGATTGGAGCGGGACGGAGCGATCAGTTGCGGCGCGCGAGGAGCGAATCGAAGACGAAGGTGAGGAAGTCGTCGATGGGACGCAGATTGCCGTCGATCTGCACGCGCATCGTCGCGCCCTCCCACATCATCACGAGCACGTTGGCGAGCCGATCTGGGTCAGTTGCGCGGTCGATCTCGCCCGCGGCCTGCGCCTCGCGGATCACGCGCGCAAGGATCGCGGTCCACTGGTCGTAGGCGCACTTCACGGCCGAGTGAACCGGCGCGCTCAGCTGTCCGGTCTCGAGCGCGAGCTTTGGAATCAGGCACTGACGAGCGGCGCCGCTGGCCAGGCACTCGTCGCGGCCCGACTCGAACACGGCGCGCAGCCGCGCGATCGCGGGCTTCTTGCGGTCACCGATGATCGGGCGAAGGAACTCGACGTACTCGGCCGTGGCCTTCTCGACGAGCGCGACGCCGAAGTCCTCTTTCGAGGGGAAGTAGTGGTAGAAAGAGCCCTTCGGAACGCCCGCGCGGCGCAGGATCTCCGCGATGCCGCAACTGTTGAAGCTCTTGTCGGCGATCGCCTGCGCGCCGACTTCGAGGATGCGGTCGCGGGTCGTCAGCTCTTTGGTCGGCGACGTCATGAGGCGCGAAAAATAGACCGGTCGTCTAGTGGCGTCAAGAGGCCACTCCGACAAAAAGTCGTCAGCGCGCCAGGCGGGCCGCGGCCTCCTCGCCGCCGTACTGGGTGACGATCCGCTCGCAGCGCTCGCGCGTCGACCGGTCGGAGCGTGCGCCGTGCAGCTCGATCAGCGCCTCGACGACGCGCGGTTGCTGCGCCTGCGGCACTCCGTGGCCGAGGCCCCACAGCGCGCGGCCCCAGTTGTTGTGATCGGGATCGGTCAGCGTCGCGATCAGCTCGTCGCAGACCGCCGCGCTCTTCTCCTGGAACGTCGACAGCCCGAAGTAGATCGCGGCGTGGCGGATCTCGTGGTTCTCCGATCGCGCGAGCTCGATCATCCTCGCCTCGAGCGCCGGTCCGACGCGTGCGCCCCACATCCCGTTGATGCCGCGGTTCCCACCTTCGTACTTCGCGAGCCACTCGAGCGCGATCTCCTCGGAACGGCCCTCGAGCGCGCCGGCTCCGAACATCGTCATCAAGTGGAGGACCGAGTCGTGCATCGCGCTCGGGTCGCGCTCCCAAGCCGCGTGCACGAGCGCGAGGTCGGCCGGCTCTCGTTCCGTGATCGCGAGCGCGTAGAGCGCGGGATGGATCGCGGCGCCGACCGACACTTGCGCGAACGGGAGGACGAGCGGTCGGAACGAGGCCTTGTCGTATTGGACGTCACCGACGCTCTGCAGCGTCATCAGCGCGGCGATCTGGGCGTCCGCGTCGGATCCAAGGAGCGCGTCCCGAACCTGCGCAAGCGAACGCTCACGTCGCCCCGCGGCACCGTCGCCGATCGCGCGGACGTCTTCGATCCACGCCGCGGATCGTTCGCGCGCGGAACCTGGGATCGCCGGGGGCGCGGACGACGCGCGCTTCGCGGACATGGGTGCGTCGCCTCTGGCGAGCATCGAGAGTGCTTGGATCTCCACGCCGAGCTCCTGGGTCGCTTCCTTGATCTCCTGGAAGAACGCGCTCTCGATCTTGCCGTCGGCGCCGAGCTGCGTGCGCCACTCGCGCAGCGCCTCGCGCGCTTCCGACAGGCTCGCGAGCGCGCGCTCGGACGGCTCGGCCGCGGCGAG
>CAZQHA010000300.1:0-5882 GCA_964592795.1 uncultured Planctomycetaceae bacterium
TACCGCGCGACGCCGGTCGCAACCGCCCGACGGGGGCGGCGTGTGGAGGCGCTGCCCCAGACGGACTCGGGTCGCGGAGCGGACAGGGTGCGGTCCAGCTCCGAGACCCCGCGGCGCGGAACCACCCGTCGCATGGCGGGGAGGGGGGACCGATGATCGAAGAAAAGGACCGCTTCTACTCCCGTCTGGCCTCGATACCCGGGATTCGCCCCATGCCGTCGGTCGGCGATTGGATCTTGCTGCAAGTGGACCACCCGACCGAGCTCGCGCGCCGCGTCAATCGCCGTCTCGCACCCGGGGTCGTCAGCGTGCCGCGACACGTCGACGGCGCCGTACGCATCCAGGTCGCCGATCCCAAGACGAACGAGCAGCTCCTCGGCGCGCTCCGAGAGCTCGTCGCCTGACGCGAGCGCCGCAAGCTCCGCGCAGCCACGACCCTCGGGCGCGGATGATACGCTCGCGATCGTGAACCTGATCCTCGCCGCAGTCGCTCTCGCCCCGGTCGCTCTCGCCCCGGTCGCTCTCGCCCCGGTCGCTCTCGCGCAGAGCACGCCGGCGAGCGCAACGATGGAGGCGACGCTCGCGGTGACTCCCCGCGCGGAAGTCACTCGCGAAGAGCTCGAAGCGCACGTGCGGTTCCTCGCGTCCGACGAGCTCGCGGGACGGTTCACCGGAACGGACGGCGCGGACCGCGCCGCGCGCTACATCGCGCTCGTCCTCGAGCGACAAGGCGTCGAGCCGGCCGGCGACGGCGCGAGCTTCTTGCAGGACGTCCCGATGTCGCGCAATCGCCCGCGCGCGCTGCCGACGCTGAAGCTCGCCGACCGCCTTGGCGCGCCGATCGACGCCGTGTTCGGACGAGATTTCGAATCGACGGCGGGGGAGGTGACGCTCGAGTCGGTCGCGGTGATCGTCGCGACGGGCGAGGCCGCGATCCCGAAGGTCGCCGATCCGCGCGTCGCGTTGTTCGTCGACGCGCCGGCGACGAAGCGGCGCCAGTGGCTCGCGAACGCGGGACATCCGGGCGGCGAAGGATTCGCGCTGCTGATCGAGCCCGGATCGGAGACGACGGGCACGGCGACGACCGAAGTCCCGGGCGCCGGCCCGCCCGTGCGCGCGCGCGAGGGCGACAACGGTCGGACTCCGAGGATCCGCGTGCGCGGCGCGTTGCTCGAGCGCCTGCGGAAGGGCGACGTCGCGACGCTCGGCTTCGCGAGCCACGTCGAGAGCGAGATCGTCCGCGGCGCCAACGTCGTCGGCCGAATCCGCGGCGCGAGCGAGGAAGCGGTCGTCCTGAGCGCGCATTACGACCACCTCGACTCGCACGGAGCTCGGCGCGCGAGCGCGGGCGAGAGCGCGGACACGATTTTCAACGGCGCGGACGACGACGCGTCGGGCGTCGCCGCGGTGCTCGAGATCGCCGGGTCGCTCGCGAGCGGCAAGAAGCCCGCGCTGACGGTGGTGATCCTGCTCGCGACCGGCGAGGAAGTCGGCTTGCTCGGCACCCGCGAGTACCTCGATCGCCCCGTGGTGCCGCTCGAGAAGACCGTCGCGAACCTCAACTTCGAGATGGTCGGACGTCCCGACGAGCTGGTCGGCGGCTCGGGCGTCTTGTGGTTCACCGGTCACGAGCTCACGAACCTCGGGCCGGCGTGGCTGGAAGCCGGACTTCCGGTCAAACCCGACCCGCGCCCCGACCAGCACTTCTTCCAGCGCTCGGACAACTACGCATTCGTGATGCGCGGCGTCGTCGGGCAGAGCTTCTCCACGTACAACCTGCACGCCGACTACCACACGCCGGACGACGAGGCGGACCGGATCGACTTCGCGCACATGGAGGCGTGCACGAAGGTCGCGCTCGAGGCCGTGCGCACCGTGACGGACGCGCGCGTCCGGCCGGCGTGGATTCCGGGCAAGCAGCCGAAGACCCGCTAACTGCCTGGGTTCCGTGTGGTCGGACGGCGATCGGTTCGCTCGCGGATCGTGGGAACTCGACGCCGCTCTAGGCAGCCGGTGCGCTCGCAGGTTTGCAGTCCGCGATCGATTCGAAGTGACCGGCGAGGGGATGGATGCTCATTCGCCCCCAATCCTGCCTCCACGACAGGACCTCGCTCGCACGCAGCCTGCGCGGCACGAAGCCCAGCATCTGCGCAGCCGAGAAGGCGTCGTCATTGAAGCGCCGTCTCACATAATTGCGATATGCGGCGAAGAGCTGCAGCCCAAGGTCGAGGTAGCGCCGCTTCTTGCTCGCAAGCCACGACTGCCGCCGAAGTCGCCCCATCAGATCGCGCGCGATCGCCTCTGTCTGATTGATCGGGAACAGCGGGTTTCGAATGTTGCGCGGGAGCTTGCTGCTGGTCGCGTGGTGGATCAGTCGGTGCCGACCAAGAGCTTCCTTCGCAAGCGCGACGTACGAGGTCTTCTTGTCGGTCTCGAGGAGGACGACGAGAGACGCTCGAGAGATGTCCGCGCCACGTCGCAGCGTTCGCCGCACCGCACCGTGTGAGCGATCGAGCCGCCGGCCAAAGCGCTTCTCGTCGCGCTCGACGGCTCGCCGGCGGGCGGGCGTCATCTTGCCGCGGGGGCGAATCGTCGCGGACTCGGCCCACACGAGAAAGCGCGAGTCGCGCTCGATCAGGACGGGCACGCTCAAGGGCCGGGTGTTGCGCCGGCCCTCGAAAGTCTCCAGCTCGTCGAGTTGGAAGCTCGAGTCGCTCGGCAGCTGCGAGCGTAGGTTCAGGTTGAGGCGCCGCAGGTGTCGCGCGATCTTGCGAAACTTCAGCTCGCAGCAGCGCAGGCTCAGGGAGAGGTTGCGGGCACTCTGGCGCAGGCCGATGCCCGAGGCAAGCAAGAGAAAGAGGCGCGCATTCAGATCCGGCCGGTGGTCGCGATAGTCGGCGCGAAACGTCTGCCGAGAGAACGTCCTGCGGCAGGCTGTGCAACGAAAACGCGGAATCGGATGAGCACGGCAGAGCGCGTAGTAGTGACCGTGGCGAACGAGTGCGGACGGATTGGGATCGAGATGGCGTGGGCAGTTCCGATAGGGACAACGCGGCGGTGAGAACATGGTCGTGATCGCTCCTGGCAGGCGTGCAGGAGGGCCTGCTCGAAGAGCGATCGAGGCAGCCGACAACGGTTGCGGGCGTTTCCGGCGATTCGTGCCCTGAAGAGCACAGCGAAGCCAGTCAGGTCTGATCAACTTCTGTCGCTGGCGCGCGCCCGCCGCTAGGATCCTCGCCCCGCATGCCGACCCGCCGCCGTTCGAAGAGGAAGCTCCGCTCACGTTTCAGCGCGAAGACCGCCGACCGCCACGTGCTCTACCAGCTCGCCGTGCAGTCGCCGGAGGACGATCTGGACTTCCTGGCGCGCGCGTACAAGCGCTTGCAAGGGCGGACGGCGCTGCGGCTCCGCGAGGACTTCTGTGGCACCGCGCTTCTCTCCGCGACGTGGGTGAAGCGCGGCGCCAAGCACACGGCCGAAGGGTTCGACCTCGACGCGGACACGCTCGCGTGGGGCGTGGCGCACAACATCGAGCCGCTCGGCAAGGCGGCGCCGCGCGTCACGTTGCACATGAAGGACGTGCGCGCTCCCGGACACATCGTCCCCGACATCCGTCTCGCGCAGAACTTCTCGTACTGGGTCTTCAAGCGGCGCAGCGAAATGCTCGAGTACTTCACCGCGGCGCGCGAGAGCCTCGCAAAGCACGGGATGTTCGCGCTCGACGTCTACGGCGGCTACGAAGCGACGGCCGAGATGGAGGAGACACGCCGCGTCGAGGGCGGGTTCACGTACGTGTGGGACCAAGCGCGGTACCTGCCGGGCACGGGCGACTACCGCTGCCACATCCACTTCCGATTCCGCGACGGCACGGAGTTGAAGAAGGCGTTCACCTACGACTGGCGCTACTGGACGCTGCCCGAGATCAAGGACCTCCTGCGCGAAGCCGGCTTCCGTCACGTCGACTCGTTCTTCGAGCAGTCGGACGACGAGGACGGCGGCAACGGCGTGTTCGTCAGGGACGACTCGGGCCGTACGGCCGAAGATTGCGCGGGCTGGGTCGCGTACGTGCTCGCGCGCCGCTAGTTCGCGGCGTCGTGGACGGCCTTCGTCACGTTGCCGCCGGCGACGTCGATCTCCCACGGCGTCTCGACCATCACTTGCTGGTTCTCGGGGAATTGGATCTTCACGACGTGGGGACCGCTGGGCAGCAGGTCCACGATCGCCGTGTCGCCGAGATCGTCGCGGATCTGCAGCAGCACGATGGGCTGGCTGCCGTCGTCGGAGCTGGCCATCTTCGCCAGGTGCTCCTTGCAGTGCGAGCATCCCTGCCGCCACAGGACGAGCTTGCCGTCGACGGGCAGCTTGTCCGCTTCGGTCATGTTGACGAGCTCGGGGATGTCGAAGATCGACTTGCCGATCCACTTGTCGGGCTTGAGCGTGATCCAACGCGCTTTCACCGGCGCCGCCGGAAGCGTCGCGCCGCCGCCGTTGCCCGCCGTCGCCGCGACCGCCGGGAGCTCCGGCTCGCGCAGGATGAGCCACGGCAGCGCGAGCAGCACGACGGCGCTCGCGCCGGCGATCGGAAGCGCGACGCCGGGACGGCGGATCCTCGACCACGGCTGAGTCGCGAGCATCGCGACGAGGAGCACGCTGTCGATCGCGATCATGAGGTACGGCGACACCTTGATCGACGCGCCGAAGCAGCCGCACGACTCGGCGCCCGCGGCGAGCTGCGATGCGAGCACGAATTCGAAGAAGAGGAACAGCAGCACCAGTGGGGCCCAAGCGAGCTTGGGCTTCAAGAAGGCGAGGCACACGAGCGCGAGCTCGACGCCGATCACGAGCCGGAACGTGACGTCGATGTCGAACGGCGTCAGATCGTGCACGAGCTGCGGCAGATCCTTGGGCGTTCCGACGAAGAGCTTGGCCAGCGCGCCGAGCAGGAGCCACGCGCCGGCGGCGCGGACGGCGAGCTCGGCGAGCCCGGATTTGGCGGTCGTTTCGTGGGCCATGGCGATGGGGCGCGAGATTCTAGTGGGCGCGCGTGCGGTCGGGCTACGCCCGCTCGCGGAACCACGTGAGCGCCGATCGGCCCTCAGTAGAGCGAAATCGTGGTGCCCGAGCCGAGGCGCGCCGCGGGCTGCGAGTGCGCGCGCGAAAAGCCCAGGACGCGCCGCGCGAGCGGCCGGGCGCGGGCGAGCGCGCGCCGGTCCGCGGTCGCGAGGCGCGGCGCCGGCCCCGGCTCGAGCCCGACGAACAAGCGGGCCGCGATCTCGCCCCACACTCCGGCGCGAGCCCGGGAGCGGACGTGGATCGGGTCGAGTCCGTACCAATGCGCGGCGGGCTCCACGAGAGGCAGCTCGAGTCGCCGCGCGATGTCGAGCAGACGTCGATCGAGCTCGCGCGCGTTCGACCGCACCGCATCGAGCGTGATGCGCCGCGTCGGAAAGAGGAGCGAACGCGCGAGACCGTATCGCCACGCCGAGAGCGCCTCGATCGACACGAGCGGCATGCGCACGACGAGCGGCCGCGCACCGGCGGCTCGCAGTCGATCGATGTCGCGCGCGACCCACGACGCGATCTGGTCGACGCTCGCGCCGTACATGATGTCGTTGCCGACGTCGGTGACGAGCGCGAGCGTCGGCGCCGGCGAGCCGCGCTCGAGCGCGCTCCACAGCCCGCAGCTGCCGATGCTCGGAAGCTCGACGCCGAGCACGCGCGTCGCCGATCCGTACGAGCGGCCGTGACCGCACGCGACCAGGATCTCCAACGGCGAGCTCGCCGCGGTCTCGAGCCAGGCGTCGAGCGCCGGCAGCGCGAGCCGCAGATTGCTCGCGTCGAGCAGCACCACGCGCGTGCCCATCACGCCGCTCGAAGGGCGC
>CAZQHA010000301.1:0-5878 GCA_964592795.1 uncultured Planctomycetaceae bacterium
CTCCACCAGCCTGCCCTTGTACTTCTCCACATGGCCGCGCCGCTCCCGGCGTGCGTCGGTGAACGCGCCCTTCTCGAAACCGAAGAGCTCGGCCTCGAGCAACGTCTCCGGCAGCGCCGCGCACGAGATCGCGACGAACGGTCCGTCCTTGCGCGGGCTGCGCTGGTGGATCGCGCGCGCGATGCGCTCCTTGCCGGTGCCGCTCTCGCCCTGGATGAGCACCGTCGCGTCCGTGGGCGCGACCGTGCGCACGCGCTCGAACACGGACTGCATCGCCGCCGACGTGCCGATGACGCCCTCGAAACCGGGCGACGAGCCGAGCTGCTCGCGCAGGCTCTGGTTCTCCGCCTCGAGGCGCGCCATCTGCGCGAACGTCTCGACCATGCTGACGATCGCCTCGTTGCGGAACGGCTTCTGCACGTAGTTCCGCGCGCCCAGGCGCATCGCCTCTACGGCTTGGTCGATCGACGCGAACCCCGTGATCATCACGACCGGGCGGGTGGGATCGAGCTCGACCGATCGCCGCAGCACCGCCATGCCGCCTTCGCCCGGCATGCGCATGTCGGTGATCACGACCTCGGGCCGTCCGGTCTCGAGCTGCGCCAGCGCGCCCTGCGTGTCGGACGCGGACAGCACGGCGTGCCCCGCCGCTTCGAGCTCGTCCTTCAACGTCACCGCGATGGTGACTTCGTCTTCGGCGAGAAGGACCCGCATCGGTTCGCTCAGGCGTTGGGCGCGCGCGGCGAGCGCTCGCACAGCCGGTCGCCGCCCGCGGCGCTCGCCTCGGCGAGCGCGGCCTCGGCGGCCGAGAGCAGCGCGTCGAAGTACAGGAGGCCTTCGGCCTGGTTCGACGAGAGTCCCAGGCTCAGCGTGATCGGCATCGCGCCCTTCGCGCGCGCGATCTCGAGGCCGGACGCGGCGCGGCGCAAGCGCTCGGCGAGCGCGCGCGCTCCGGCGACCGGAGTGTGCGGGATCACGGCCATCAACCGGTCGTCCGCGGTTCGGCCGAGGAAATCGCTCGAGCGCGTCGATCTCTGCAACAGCGACACCACCGCACCCAGCGCCTCCTCCTTGATCTCGTAGCCGAACCGGTCGCGCAAGCTGCCCAGCTGATCGACTCCGACGAGCAGGCAGACGAGCGGGTACCGATAGCGTTGTGCTCGGCCGAACTCTACGCGGAGCACGTGCTGGATCTGCGCGACGGAGAAGAGCCCGCGGGGCGCGGTCGGCTGGGGGCGGGTCGCTTCGGTCATGTTCGTCGCGGGTCCGTCGGGCGATCGCTCGTTCGAGCGATCGGCACGTAGCCGATGGATCCGAGCGCGCCTATAGTGCCGAAAGTGCCGCTCCCGCGTCGAGCCTCGAGCTCTTCGCGTTCGGCTTCCGGACGTCAAAGCTCGATAGAGAAGGCACGATGCTGGCTGCGACCCTTCTGTCGATGACCGTCGCGACGAGCGACGAGTGGACCGCGCTCCCGACTCCCGCGCTGTGCGCCGAGCGCATCACGTCGCAGGTCCCGGCGCCGCTCTACGGCGCCAGCCATCTGCGCGTGCCGGCCGGGCGCGGACGAACCGACCTCGAGAAGTTGCCGCCGCGTCTTCCGCTCGCGCTCGTCGGCCAGATGCTCGAGGAGGACGCGCGCGCCCGCGGTCAGAAGCTCGAGTTCTTCCGCGGCGCGCCCGAGATCCTCGTCCGCGGCGAGCCTTCCGCCGTCGCCGCCGCGCGCGCTCTCGTCGCCGACCTCGAGCGCGCCGGCGACGCGCTCGCGATCGACCTCGAGTTCGTGCTGACGCCCGGCCGGCCGAGCTCGGATAACATTCCGAAGGCGGCGCCGGCGCGCTACGAGAAGCGCGTGCGCTCCGGCGAATCGACGTTCGTCGGCAAACGCGAGTCGCAGTCGTACGTCGCCGATTTCGAGGTCGACGTCGCCGCCAGCAGCGGGGTCGCGCGTCCGGTGATCGGCTCGGCGCTCTTCGGATCGACCGTGCACGCTCGCGCCTCGCGCGCCGACGGCGGCAAGCGCGTGCACCTCGCGGGCGTCCTGGACATCGCGGAGCTCGCGGCGATCGAGGTGTTCGATCCCAAGACGAACGACCTCGGCGAGCTGCAGCAGCCCGTCATCCACTCCGCGCAGCTCGTCTTCGCGGGCGTCGTCGACAGCGGACAGGCGCTCGAGGTGTCGCTCGTCGATCCCGCGCTCTCGACCAGCGAATGGACGCTCTCGATTCGCGCGAGCGCGCGCGCGGACCTCGAGCCGAAGGAAGGCGAGTCGTCGGGATGGTCGATCCTCGACCTGTCGCTCCTCGCGTCCGAGCCGGCGTCGCTCCCGGTGCTTTCGCCGGGCCACGGGCTCGATGCCGACGCGATGCTGGGCGAGAGCAACGGAACGCAGGTGGCGCTGCCGGCGTCGGCGCTCGCGGTCGCGCTCGAAGCGGCGCGATCCACAGCCGGCTCGTCGCGCGCGTCGCCTCGCGCGCCGCTCTACTGGACGAACGACCTGCTCTTCGTCCCGCGCTCCGATCCGGCGCTGCTACGAGAAGCGCGCGCGCTCGTCCGCGGGTCCGAGGCCTCGCGCGCGCGAACGGGCCGACTCGAGGTGAAGAGCGGCGCGGCGCGTGCGAGCCTACCGGTCTGCGACGGCACTCCGGCGCGCGTCTGGATCGGCACGGAGCGTCCGTGGCTCGTCGGCTACCGCGCCGACCTCGCTCCACAGAGCTGGATGCCGTCTCCGGAGGTCGAGACGACGTTCGACGGCGTCGCGGTCCACGCGCTCGCGCAGTCGGGCATCGCGCAGTGCGCGTTCTGGATCGCGGAGAGCGAGCCCAACATCGAGCTCGCGAAGGAGTCGGCGCAGCTCGGCCGACTCCAGGTCCTCGGCCGTTCGGTGCAGTCGGGCGCGGCGCGCGCGGTCGCCGGACAACCCGAGCAGCGCGCGCTCGAGTCCGAGGGCCCGGCCGCGCTGAGCGTTCGCTACCAGGTTCCCTAGGCGGACCGAAACGTTCGCGGCGTCTCTACTTTGCGCTCATGGAGCGCTCGCGGGGCGCCGAACTACTCAATTCTCGTGCCGCACGGCGGCAACACGGATCGAGTAGTTCTATACTGCGAGAGTTGGACGCGGCCTGCGTCCCCCATCGAAACCCACGTGAAGCTCGGTCTGAATCAATCGGCGCGGCTGGAGCAGCGCCTCCTGCAGTCGCCGCAGATGATCCAGGCCATGCAGATCCTCCAGCTCAACTGGCCGGATCTGCAAGAGCGCATCCAACAAGAGCTCGTCGAGAACCCGTTGCTCGAGCTCGCGGATGCCGAGGGCGGCGAGAAGCAAGAAGGCGACGGCGACGCGGCGACCGCGACCGCCGATGGCGAGTCGAGCGAGGCGCCGCCCGCGGCCGAGCCGCCCGAGCCCGAGGGCGGCGACGTCGAGACGATGCTCGACGCGCTCGAGCACTACGAGCGCGATTCGATCGACGGATTTCGTCCGCGCGGCAGCCCCGAGGACGCCGACAAGAAGCTCGAGGCGATGGCGAACACGCCGGACGACGAGAAGTCGCTGGCGGAGGATCTGCTCGAGGAGCTCTCGTTCCTCGATCTCGACGAGCGCCGGCGCCGCATCGCGGAGTACTTGCTCTACTCCCTCGACGAGCGCGGCTACCTGCGCGCGCCGCTCGAGGAGATCGCGCGCGAGTGCTCGCATCCCGGGTCGACGACGATCACGACCGCGATCGCGTCCGACGAGTCGAGCGTCGCATCCGACGAGCAGCGCATCGCGCCGATCGAAGCGCATCCTGCGCCGGCCGTGGAGCCGAGCCAGGCGACCGCGACCGCGCCGACGTCTGCCGAGTCGAATGCAACGTCGCTCGAACCCGTGGCGAGCGAGAACGGCGTGATGCAGGGTCTCGTGCCCGAGGTGACCGTCGCCGAGCTCGAAGAGGTGCTGAAGGAGCTGCGCCACATCTCGCACCCGGCGCTCGGCGCGCGCGATCTCAAGGAATGTCTCCTGCTACAGATCGACGCGCTCGACACCGAGCAACCGCTCCTGCGCACGATCGTCGAGAACCATCTCGAGGACCTGGAGCAGAACCGCCTGCCGCGCATCGCGAAGGCGACCGGCAAGTCGATCGAGGCGGTCAAGCAAGCGCTCGAGGTCCTGCGCACGCTCGACCCCAGCCCCGGCGCCGAGTACGGCGAGACGCGCACGAGCGTGATCACCCCCGACGTGATCGTGGAGGAGATCGACGGCGAGTACGTCGTGCGCCTCGACCGACAGCGCACGCCCGAGCTCGTGCTCTCGCGCAAGTACCGCGAGTACCTGCAGCAAGCCCAGAAGGGCGACGGCCTGCGCGAGTGGGTCAAGAAGCGCCTGGAGTCCGCGCGCTGGTTCATCGACGCGGTGCACCAGCGGCACAACACGCTGCAGCGCATCGCGATCTCGATCTTCGCGCGCCAGCGCGGCTTCCTCGAGCGCGGCGTCCCGGCGTTCAAGCCGCTGCGCATGCAAGAGGTCGCCGACGAAGTCGGCGTCCACATCTCGACGGTCAGCCGCGCGGTCTCGGGCAAGTACGCGCAGACGCCGCGCGGCATCTTCCCGCTCAAGTACTTCTTCGCCGGCGGCACGACGAAGGACACCGGAGAAGTGGCGAGCCAGGTCAGCATCAAGCAACGCATCGCCGACCTCGTCGCGCAGGAGGACGGCGGTCATCCGCTGTCGGATGAGGAGCTGGCCGCGCTCCTCGAGGAGAAGGATCACGTCAAGATCGCGCGCCGGACGGTCACGAAGTACCGCAAGGCGCTGAAGATCCCCTCCTCGAACCAGCGCCGGAAGTTCTGATCGCGCGCCGGTGCTGACAGACCGCGCGGAGCCGTGCTATCTTCGCGGCCTTTTCCAGCGTCCCCGAAACTCTCGAGACCTCCCTCCCATGGCCGTCAAGGCGACCGAACTCCGAAAAGGCACCGTGACCAACTGCTCCTGATCACCGAGTACCACCACCACACGCCGGGCAACCTGCGCGCGGTGATCCACCTGAAGGTGAAGAACATCGCGACGGGTCAGACGACGCCGATGCGATTGGGCTCGAGCGACGCCTTCGAGGTCGCGTACCTCGACAAGAAGAAGGCCGAGTTCCTCTACAAGGAACCGGGCGGCAACTACGTCTTCATGGACCAGGAGTCGTTCGAGCAGTTCCCGCTCTCCGAGGAGCTCGTCGGCGACATGATGGGCTACGTGCGCGAGAACACCGTGATCGACGTCACGTTCCACGAGACGACGCCCGTCGGCGTCGCGCTCCCCGCGAGCGTCACGCTGCGCGTCACCGAGGCCGAGAACGCCGTCAAGGGCAACACGACGAGCAGCGTGAAGAAGGAAGCCACGGTCGAGACCGGCATGAAGGTCAAGGTGCCGATGCACATCGCGGTCGGCGACGAGATCAAGATCAGCACGATCGACGGCGAGTTCCAGGGGCGGCAGAACTGAGCTCGGTGTCCGACGGCGGACGACTAGTCGTGCTTGTAGACCCACACCGATAGGTCGCGGCTCTCGACCTCGAGCGGGTAGCTCTGCACGAGGTGGCACTCGTTCGCGAGGAAGCGCTGGAAGCGCGCGCGATCCTCGGCGCGCCAATCGAGCAACTGCTCGCTGTTGAACACGATCCAGATCGGCCGCGTGTGCCGCGACCAGTACTCGGGCAAGCCCGCGCGCCAGTAGTCGAGCCAGACGACGTGCACCGGTTGGCGCAGATCGGTGCGCAGCGGCGCGAGGTAGTACTCTCCCACCGTCGCCTCCATGCCGATCACGAGGTCGTTCGGACCGCGGTGGTTCCACACGTACTCGTAGGCGTCGCGCCACTGCGGGCGCTCGCCCTTGCGCACGGTCATGTAGAGCATCGTG
>CAZQHA010000302.1:0-5864 GCA_964592795.1 uncultured Planctomycetaceae bacterium
TCGCAAGCGCGAACGAGTCGATCGAGACTTGGTGCGCGGCGCGCGGCGCGGCTGCATAGAAGGGCTACGCCAGAGGGCGGCGCCGCCGGGGTCTAAGCCACAGGGAACCCACGCAGTTCAGAACCGGTGCGCCGCATCGATGTCGTCAGGGGTCCAATCGCCGCCCGGGCCGAATCCCCAGCCCCCGATCGCGGTCTTGCGGCGTGAACGCCGTGCGGAAGGGCACCCGCGAATTCATGACGATGTCGGAGTAGCTGCCTCCGCGAACGGGGCGATTGGGAGCCTTGGGCGTCAGACGCTCTCCGTCACCCGGCCGCACGGGATAGCTGTACTTCTCGTACGGATCGCGACACCACTCCCACACGTTCCCGACCACGTCGTGCAGACCGAATGCATTCGGGAGGTAGGTCCCGACGGAAGCGGGCACGACGTGTCCGTCGTCCAGCCATTCGTCGTAAGCCCACGCCGCGGGACCTCCGTTCTCCTTGCAGAACTTGTCCGCCAGGTTCGCGGCGCCGCGGATCGATTCGGGAGCCTCGCCCGTCCACCACGGTGTCGTGGTCCCGGCTCGGGCAGCGCACTCCCACTGTGCCTCGGTCGGGATTTGCAAGCCCAGGCGCCCGAGAACGGTGTCACAGTCGAGCCAAGAGACTTGCTGCACGGGAGCCGTCGAGCCGTCCGCGTTCTCGCGACCGGCTCCGGCGGCCGCACTCGGGTTGCGACCGCAAACGCGCTGCCACTGCGCCTGCGTCATCTCGTACTTCGATATGAAGTACGGGTCGAGGGACACCTCGTGCGGCGGACCCTCTTGGGGTTCGGCGTACGGGTCGAATCCGGGTTGGCTCGGGTCTTTCCGCTGAGTTCCCATGACGAACGTCGCGGCCGGGATCAGGACGAACACGAGTCCCGACGCCTCTCGGACTGCGAGCGCTCCATCGGCGCCGCGCTCGGCGGGCTCGCCCGTCTCGACGTGTCCGAACTCCCACAGCCCGGACTTCGGATCACGGCCGATCGGCACCAATCCAAGTTGCGGCGCGATGCGCAGTCCCGCGTACGCCGGACACTGGTCCCGCGCGGCGATCGAAGCGATCGCATCCGCCCAGCGCGCCTTCACGGCTGCTCCGGAGACGCTGCGCTCTTCGATGGTCTCCGCCAGCTTCCGGCGCTTGGCGACTCCCCAGCCGTGGACCGGATCCGTGCCTTCGAACGCGAGCCCCGACTCGGCGTGCGCGAATTCCTCGAGGTCCGCGATGAGACGCGAGAGCTGCGCGTGCCACCAGCGGTCTTCGCTCGAAGTGAACTCCCACTCCTTCGCGGGCGCGCTCGAAGGCTCCGCCGCGACGCCGGCGTCCGGCGTACGCCGCGTCCCACGCCGCTCGATCTCGGTCAGCTTGCGCTTGTGGTCCGCGAGGCCGGGCTTGCCCTTGATCGAGTTCGCGAGATCCTCGCGCCGGCCGTCGATCAAGAGCCGCGCGTCCGCGAGCCACGCGTCGTACGTGGGGATGTTCGCCTCGTGCGCCGGCCAAGCGGCGTCGGCGCGCGCGACGAGCTCTCCTAGATCTTGGATCGCCGAGAGCGCGAGCACGTCGTCGGTGCGATGCTCGGCTTCGGTCTGCTTCTCCTCGGCGAGCGCCGTCGCGAGTTTCGCCTTCACGTAGAGCGACGAGCTCACGATCAAGCCGACGACGAGGCTCGAGAGGAGGGCCGCGCACGTCGCGGAGAGCGCCTTGTTGCGCGCGATCCACTTCTTGATCTCGGCGAGCGCGCCGGTTTCGTACGCGGCGACGACGCGGCGCTCGAGGTACGCGCGCAGGTCGTCGGCGAGCGCGAGCATGTCCGGGTAGCGCGCGCCCGGCTCGCGCGCCATCGCCTTCTCGCAGATGGCCACGAGCTCCGCCGGAACGCGCGCATCGATCGAGTGGATCGGTTGGGGCGGGCCTTGGAGCACCCGGTCGAGGATCTCGCGGTGCGTCGGCCGCGTTCCGCGCGTCACGTAGGGCACGCGGCGCGCGAGCAGGTGGTGGTAGAGCATCGCTCCGACCGAATACACGTCCGATTGCGGCGTGAGCTTGTCGATCTCGCCGCGCGCCTGCTCGGGCGGCATGTACGCGGGCGTGCCGAGCACGTCGCCGTCGACGGTCAGCAGAGCGGAATCCGAATCGTGCTCGCGCGCGTCGCCGCGGTCGGTGCTGACGGTCGTTCCCCTGTCGTCCGGGATGCGGACTTCGTGCGTGTCTCTCGCGCCGAGCTCCCGCGCGAGGCCCCAGTCCATCACGTACACCTCGCCGAACTCGCCGACCATGATGTTCGCGGGCTTGAGGTCGCGGTGGATGACGCCCTTCTTGTGCGCGAACGCGATCGCCTCGCACGCCTTGAGCAGCACGCCGAGCGCGCGCGTCACGTTCCAGTCCTCGCGTCCGTCGAAGACGAGCTGGAAGACGTGCTTCAAGTCGCGCCCTTCGACGAGCTTCATCGTGAAGTAGAGCCGGCCGTCGCCGTCGACGCCGAGCTCGTGCACCGGCACGATCCCGGGGTGATCGAGCTGTCCCGTGATCTGCGCTTCGGCGAGGAATCGGGCGAGCAGCTTGGGCGATGCGCGGGACGGAGTCGGCGTCCCGCCGGACGCTTCGTCGGGCAGCGCGATCTTCATCGCGAGCGCACGCCGGAAGTCCTCGTCGAAGACGCGCACGATCGCGCCCATCCCGCCGCGCGCGACTTCCTCACCCAGCCGGTACCGATTGAAATTCGACTCGCGGGTCGAGATGCGCGCGACGAGCGCCGACGCGTCGACCGAGGAGGTGCGGGTCTTCACGACCGAGGGCTGGGAGAGCTGCTCGCCTTCCGCGATGTGCTTCCAGCTCGCGTGGAGCGCGCAGAGCTCGTCACCCAGGCCGGGGTGCGCCGCGACGAGCTCTTCGAATTCGACGGCCGAGCCCCCCGCGCGGCGCGCCAGCCAGTCCGCGAACAGCCCGAGGGCGTCGGCCGACGGGTCGGGGGTCGCGGGCGAGCGCACACGCGGCATTCTGTCGCGCTCCCAGCCGCGGCGACAGCCCGTGGAGCGGCTCGCGGGGCGCCCGGCCGGAGCCGGCGCTGCTTCCTCACGTCTAGGCCGGCCAAGCGCTTACGCCCAGCGCTCCGGAATCCGCGAGGAAGCCCGACAGATGCCACCCAAGCCCGCTCTTGGGGAGGTGTCGAGACGAACAGTCTCCCACACCCACAACCAAGGAAAGTCGATCTCATGAAGCTGCAAACCAACGTCAAGGCCGGTGCTCGCGCCAATGCGAATCACAACAGCACGCTGCGCGGCCTGAAGGTCCAGAGCTCCGTCAAGGCCGGTGCTCGCGGTCAGTCGAACCACAACGCGACGCTGCGTGGCTTGCGAGTCCAGAGCTCGGTCAAGGCAGGTAGGATCGCCGCCAACCACAACGCGACGCTGCGTGGTCTGAAGGTGCAATCCGCGGTCAAGGCGGGCAAGCTGTCCGCCAATCACAACGCGACGCTGCGCGGCCTGAAGGTCCAGAGCTCGGTCAAGGCCGGTGCTCGTGGTCAGTCGAACCACAACGGGACGCTGCGCGGTCTCAAGGTCCAGAGCTCGGTCAAGGCGGGCAAGCTGGCCGCCAACCACAACGCGACGCTCCGAGCCGCGACCGCCTGATTGGCGCCTTCGCGCATCGCGCCGCCACGGGTTTCGATCGCGAGTACGATCGTGGTCCGGCCGGCGGCGCGGTCGCACTCAGGGGATGTCCTCGCCATGAAGCCGCAAGTCCTCACGAAGAGCGCCCGGCCCGTCATGCAGAAAGCCTTGCGCCTGCAAGCGCGCGCCGACGCGCTGTGCTCGAAGGGCCGTAGTGCGCAGGCGCGCGATTGCGCGCGGCGAGCGATCGCGATGCTCGAGGACGCGTTCGGTCGTGATCACGTGACCGTCGCGGAAGTTCTCGACACGCTCGCTGCCGTCGAGGAGACCGCGGGGCGGCTCTCGATCGCGAAGAAGCACTACGTGCGCGCGCTCGCGATCCTCGAGAGAACGACGCCCGACGCCGACGTGACGCGCGTCCACGTGCAAGTGCTGCGGCACCTTGGCAGCGTGCACACGTCGATGGGAGAGTACGGCGAAGCCGAGCCGCGCCTCGTCGCCGCGATCGATCTCGCGCGGCGCGCTCTCGGCCGGCGCGACGCCGAGCACGCGACCGCCTGCAACGACCTCGGCGTGCTGTACAAGTTCACCGGCCGGTTCACGGAAGCCGCGCGGCTCTACCGACGCGCGCTGGAGATCGCGCGCGCGGCGCTCGGGGACGGCGACGTCGCGCTCGCCGTCGTCTACCACAACCTCGGCGGGCTCGAGCACGCGCGCGGGCGCTTTCGCGAAGCCGAGCCGTTCGCGCGGCGGTCGGTCGAGATCCGCGAGCGCGCGCTCGGGCCGCACCATCCCGACGTCGCCGCCGACGTCGCCGCGCTCGCGGCGATCCTCGACGGACAGGAGCGCTACGCGGAGTCCGAGCCGATGTACGAGCGCGCGCTCGCGAGCTTCGAAAAGGCCTACGGCGCCGACCACTACGAGGTCGGCATGAACCTCGGCAACCTGGCCGCGGTCTACCACGCCACCGGGCGCGCGGACGAAGCGGAGCGTCTCTACGCGCGCTCGCTGGCGATCAAGCGCAAGCGCCTGGGGAAGGCGCATCCGGACATCGCGTTCACGCTCAACAACCTCGCGTTCCTGCACCGGTCGGAGGGACGTCTCTCGCGCGCGGAGCCTTTGTATCGGCGCGCGCTCGCGATCTTCGAACGCTCGCTCGGCCCCGCGCACCCGAACACGGTCGCGTGCCGCGCGAACTTGGACGAGCTCCTCGCCGCGCTCGATCGCCAGCCGCGCGGACGATCGGCGCCGGCGCGTGCCTCGTGAGCGCGTTCCCCCGCACAGAGCGTTCGCTCCACCGCGAGAGCTCGAGCCGCTCATGGTGGCTCTCGCTCGCGCTCGCCGTGCTGCTCGTCGCGTGGGCCGCTTGGGCGTTCTTCGCGCGGCTCACCGTGTACGCGGTCACCGACACGGCGCGGCTCGAGGTCGATCAAGCGGCGTATCCGATCGAGGCGCCGGTCGACGGGCGCATCGTCGCGACGCACATCGTGCTCGGCTCGGACGTGCACGCCGGCGATCCGTTGCTCGAGCTCGATTCGGAGCCGTTCCGCTTGCAGCGCGGAGAGCTCGTCGCGACGCGCGACGGTTACGTCAACGAGCTTCGACCGCTGCGGGCGCAGATCCGCGCGAAGGAAGAGCAGATCGAGAGCCTGGGTCGCGCGCGCAGCACGAGCGGCGACGAGCTGGCGGCTCAGCTCCAAGAGGAGGAAGCCGCGCTGCGCCTCGCCGAAGCCGTGGTCCGCCGATCGACGTCGCTGCGCGCGGACGGATTGATCTCGGAGGTCGAGCTCGAGAAGGCGAACACGGACCTCGAGCAGCGCCGCGCCAACGTCGAGCAGCGCCGCGCCGCGCTCGAGCGGCAGGACTGGGACCGCCGCGCGCAAGCGAGCGAGCTCGAGGCGACGCTCGAGGAGACGCGACACGACGAAGCGCTCGCGTTGCGCGAGATCTCCGTCGCGTCGGCCGCGATCGAGCGCCTCGACAACGAGATCGAACGGCGGACGATCCGCGCCGCGACCTCGGGGCGCCTCGGCGAGACGCTGAACGCGCGCGTCGGCCAGTACGTCGCGCAGGGCCAGCGTCTGGGCGCGATCGTTCCCACCGGCGAGCTGCGCATCGTGGCCGAGTTCGCGCCCGAGGAAGCGCTCGGGCGCGTGCGCACAGGGCAGACGGCGCGCTTCCGGCTGCGAGGCTTCCCGTGGATCGAGTACGGATCGATCCCCGCGCGCGT
>CAZQHA010000303.1:0-5800 GCA_964592795.1 uncultured Planctomycetaceae bacterium
GCGCGTGGACGCGCTCGTTGCTTTCGACGACGACGGTGCGGGTCCACTTCCGCCCGCGCTGTACGCCGCGGGTCTCTTCACGACGGCCGGCGGCACGAGCGCGAACGGGATCGCGAGGTGGGACGGGGCAGTCTGGTCCGCGCTGGGCAGCGGCATGAACGGCGGCGTGTCGACGCTCGCGGTGTACGACGACGACGGCGTCGGACCCAATCCTCCGGCGCTCTTCGCGGGCGGAGTGTTCACGCTTGCCGGCGGCGTCGCCGCGAATCGGATCGCGAAGTGGGACGGTGTGACGTGGTCCGGCGTCGACGGCGGCGTCGACGGTGGATCGTCGCCCAGCGTGAGCGCGCTGGCCGTCGTCGACTTCGACGCGGCAGGACCGAGCGCGTCGACGCTGTTCGTCGGCGGCGCGTTCGCGTCCGCGGGACTCGAATCATCGGGCAACCTCGCGAGCTGGACCGGATGCGGCTCGAACGTCGCGACGTTCTGCTCCGGCGACGGGAGCTTGCCGACGCCGTGCCCGTGCGTGCCGCCGAACACGGTTCCGAATCCACCCGCGGCGCCGGGCCACGGTTGCGCGAACTCGTTGAATCCGAACGGCGCGCGCTTGTCCGTGGCGGGAGCGGTCGTCCCCGACACGGTGCGGTTGACGGTGGCGGTCGCACCGAGCTACGGCGCGTTCGCGTTCCTGCTCAAGGGCAATGCGAGCGCGTCGGACGGCATCGCCGCGGCCGATGGGATCCGATGCGTCGACGGTCAGCTCATCCGTTTCGGCGGACACTTCGCGGGGACGAACGGCGATCCGATCGGGACGTGGAGCTATCCCAACTCCGTGCAGGTCCTCCCGGTCTCGGCCGCGACCGCGCAGCGACCGGGGAGCACGGCGTACTACCAGCTCTACTATCGCAACGCCGCGGCGAGCTTCTGCAACCCGGCGACGACGAACTACAGCAACGGCGCGATCGTGCAGTGGCTCTGATCCGCGGGAGCTACCGTTCGCTCGCAGCGGGCGATAGCATCGCCCCCCGATGGGCGAGATCATGCGACAGCTCGAGTTCGCGAGCTGCGTGATTCGCCGCCGCGTGTGGGGCTTCGAGCGCGGAGCGTGCGGCAGCCTCCTCACGATGACGCCGCGTCTCGTCTCGCGCTTCCTACGCCGCTACGGCGCGACGATCGGCGACGACGTGCGGATCGTGTCGCCTCTGATCGTCCACAACGCGAATCGTTCGTTCTCGAACCTCGTCGTCGGCGACGGCGTGTTCCTCGGACGCGACTGCCTGCTCGACCTCAAGGATCGCATCGAGATCGGCGATCGCGCGACGATCGCGATGCGGGTGACGATCATCACGCACACGGACGTCGGCCGCTCCTCGTGGAAGGATCGCGGCTATCCCGAGACGCACGCGCCCGTGCGCATCGGCGCGGATGCGTACATCGGAGCGGGTGCGGTCCTCTTGGAGGGCGTCGAGATCGGCGCGGGCGCGCTCGTCGGAGCCTGCGCGCTCGTGCGCCACTCGGTCGCGCCGGGCACGCGGGTCGCCGGAGTTCCGGCGCGCGAGCTCGACGCCGGCGCGCCGCTCGATCTCGGCCCGGCGCACAGCGCGGCTCCGCACCGAGCGTACTCGCGGGACTGAGCGCGCGTCGCGCGGCCGTGACGCGCTCGTGCGTCGGGCGATTGACGGCATCGGAGAGTCCGCTGACACTGGACCGACGATGCACGCCCCCTCGCTCGCTTTTTCGGTGCTCGTGCTGCCGATCTTGTCTCCCGCTCTCTCCGCGCAGTGCACCGTTCATTGGAGCGATGCGTTTCCGGCGGGAGCCGCGGGCTTCGACGCCGAGGTTCTCGCGCTCGCCAGCGGCCCGACCGCGACCGGCGAGCCGGCGCTCTACGCCGCCGGCGCGTTCACCGCGGGCGGCGGCTCGGTCGGCCACCACATCGCGATGTGGGATGGGAGCTCGTGGTCGCCGCTCGGCGGCGGCTTCGACAACGACGCCTTCGCGCTGACGGTCTTCGACGACGACGGAGCAGGTCCCAATCCGCCGCTCCTTTACGCGGCCGGCTCGTTCGGCAGCGCGAGCGGTGTCGCGGCGAACCGGATCGCGGCGTGGAACGGCACGAGCTGGTCGACGCTCTCGAGCGGCATGAACAGCACCGGCGTGCGCGCGCTCGTCGTCTACGACGACGACGACGCGGGTCCCAATCCGCCCGCGCTCATCGCGGCCGGCTACTTCACGACGGCGGGCGGCGTCGCCGCGAATCGAATCGCGAAGTGGGACGGCGCGTCCTGGTCGCCGCTCGGGAGCGGCCTCACCGACGGCGTTCACGCGCTCGCGGTCTTCGACGACGACGGCGCGGGGCCGAACGCGCCCGCGCTGTACGCGGGCGGCGCGTTCTTGTTCGCGGGGGAACTGAGCGCGAATCGGATCGCGAAGTGGGACGGGTCGTCGTGGACGTCGCTCGGCAGCGGCATGGACTCTCCCGTCCGCGCGCTCGCGGTGTTCGACGAGGACGGCGCCGGCCCCTCGCTGCCGGCGCTCTTCGCGGGCGGCGCGTTCGGCAGCGCGGGTGGAACCTCCGCGCTGCGCGTCGCCCGATGGAACGGGACGTCGTGGTCGGCCGCGGGGAGCGGGACGTCGGACGAAGTGTTCGCGCTCGCGGTCTTCGACGACGACGGCGCCGGACCTCATCTCCCGAAGCTCGTCGCCGGCGGGACGTTCGCGGTCGCGGGCGGCCAGACCGCGCGGCGCATCGCCGCTTGGAACGGAACGTCGTGGTCGAGCCTGGGAACCGGCGTCACGTACTCGCCGTCGTCGAACCAGTCCAGCGTCCTGAGCCTCGGCGTCTTCGACGACGACGGCGCCGGCCCGAACCCGGCCACGCTCTACGCCGGCGGCAAGTTCACGCAGGCGGGAGCGGTCGTCGGAGTGGAGAACGTCGCGCGCTGGAACGGCGCCTCGTGGTCGGTGCCCGAGGCGACGGGCGGCGTCGACGGAGCGACGTGGGCCGTCACGCCGTTCGACGCGGACGGCGCCGGCGGCAATCCGCCGGTGCTCGTCGCGGGCGGCGAGTTCCTCGGCGCCGGCAACGTCGGCGTGAACCGCATCGCCGCGTGGAACGGGTCGACCTGGTCGCCGCTCGGCAACGGATTGAGCGGAAGCGGCACGGTGCGCGCGCACGCGATGACGGTGTTCGACGGCGACGGCGCCGGACCGAATCCACCCGCGCTCTACGTCGGCGGCCGCTTCACGTCGCCCGGTCAGGCGATCGCGCGGTGGAACGGCGCGTCGTGGTCCGCTCTCGGCGGCGGCTTGACGGGCGAGACGCTGATCAACGCACCCGGCCACGTGTACGCGCTCGCGTCGTTCGACGCCGACGGCGAGGGCCCGAATGCTCCGGAGCTGTACGCGGGCGGCGCGTTCCAACATGCCGGGAGCCCCGCGTTCGTCGACAACTTGGCGCGGTGGAACGGCTCTTCGTGGTCGCAGGTCGGCGGGGGAGCGGGATTCCAATCGCAAGGCAACTCCGTGATGGCGCTCTGCGTGTTCGACGAGGACGCCGGCGGACCGGCGCCGCCCGCGCTCTTCGTCGGCGGAAACTTCACGGCGGTGCAAGGCGGCACTTTCCCGGCGCTGAACGTCGCTCGTTGGGACGGCGCGAGCTGGTCGGCGCTCGGCAGCGGACTGAACTACGTCGTGAACGCGCTCGCCGTGTTCGACGACGACGGCGACGGTCCGAATCCGCCCGCGCTGTTCGCCGCCGGCGCGTTCACGACGGCGGGCGGCGTGAGCGCGAACCGCGTCGCCAAGTGGGACGGCGCGGCGTGGTCGGCGCTCGGGAGCGGAGTCAACGCGCTCGTGTCCGACTTGGCGGTGTTCGATCAGGACGGCGCGGGCCCGAATCCGCCGGCGCTCTACGCGGGCGGGTGGTTCACGTCGGCGGGCGGCGTCGTCGCGAGCCGGATCGCACGGTGGGACGGAGCCGCGTGGAGCGCGCTCGGCGGCGGCATCGACGGCGGCGGAGGCTGCGTGCTCGCGTTGACCGTCTTCGATCGAGACGAGAGCGGGCCCGAGCCGGCGGGTCTGATCGCGGGCGGCGACTTCGCTCGCGCCAGCGGCGAAGCGTCGTGGAACATCGCCGGCTGGATCGGATGCGGGACGACGCTCGTGCCGTTCTGCTCCGGCGACGGAAGCCTCCCGACGCCGTGCCCGTGCGAGACGCCGAACACGGTGCCGAATCCGCCGGCGGCCGCGGGTCACGGCTGCGCGAGCTCGCTGAACGCGAGCGGCGCGCTGCTCAGCGCCACCGGAACGGTCTCGCCCGACACGTTGAAGATCACCGTCGACGTGGGACCGAACTACCAGGCGTTCGCGTTCCTCCTCAAAGGGAACGCCGCCAGCGCGGAGGGATTCGCGGGCGGCGACGGCATCCGCTGCGTCGACGGTCAGCTGATCCGTTTCGGCGGTCACTTCGCCGGGTCGAACGGCGATCCGATCGGCCAGTGGAGTTATCCGAACTCGACGCAGGTGCTCCCGATCTCCACCGCGACCGCGCAGCCGCCGGCGCGCAACGCGTACTACCAGCTCTACTACCGCAACCCCGCGGCGAGCTTCTGCAACCCGGCGACGACGAACTACAGCAACGGCTGCGCGGTCGAGTGGCCGTAGCCGCGCGTCAGCCCGGCTCGAGCTCGATCAAGACGTCGCCGGCGCGCACTTCGGCGCCGTCCTTCGCGGCGACGCGCGCGACCTTCGCGCGCGCGGGCAATCCGCCCCCGGCGCGGTACACGACGTGCGTGAACGTCTTCATCACCTCGATCACGCCGACGGGCTGTCCGTCCTCGACGACTCGTCCGGCAGAGACGAACGCGGGCTCGCCGGGCGCGGCGCGGTGGTAGAAGCGGCCGCTCTGCGGCGAGCGCAGCGCCATCGACTCGCCCGACTTCGGCGAGCGCGCGTCCTTCGTTTCGCTCGACGCGCCGGTGAGCTTCGCGAGCGGCTCGAGCTCGTACAGCACCTCGCCGTACGCGACCGGCGCGCGCACGCGCTCGCGCCGCTTCGTGATCACGACGCCGCGCACGCCGGCCGGCACGATCAGCGTGAACGAGCGCGAGAGCGTCGTGATCGTGCCCGCGTCCTGGCCTTCTACGAGCGTCTGTCCGGGCGGAACGGGGCGCGTGAACAGGCCGACGGTCGGCGAGAGGAGCCGCTGCGCGCCGCCCTTCTCGTCGAGCGCGAGCTCGAGCCGATCGTTCGTCGCGTCCACGCTCATCCGCGCTCCGCCGACAGTGCCGCGATGTCGTGCAGCGACCAGATGCGCGGGTTCTTCACGCGACGGTAGCCGGCCGCCTGGTAGCTCATCTGCGCGAACGTCTCGAGCCAACCGCGCAGCTCGCCGAACCCGATGATCTCGTCGGTGTCCATCTGCGACGCCGCCTTGTACGGATCCATGTCGCCCTCGATGCGCGCCTCGGTGTCGCGCATGCCGTCTTCGATCTTCTTGCGCTCGGCCGGATCGGTCGCGGCGATCTCGAAGTCGTCGTCGAGCTTCGTGTTGAACGCCGCGATCGCGAGCGTGCGTCCTTCCATCACCGAGAGACGCGAGATCGGCGTTGAGAGCTGCACGATCGGCTCGTACGGCATGCCGGCGAGCGCGTAGTAGCCCGCACCCGACGCTTTGCGCAGGAGCACCGTGAACATGGGCACCGTGTTCGTGCTGTTCGTGTAGATGAGGCTCGATCCGTAGCCGAGCAGCCCCAGGCGCTCGGCCTCGACGCCGATGTCGAAGCCCGAGATGTCCTGC
>CAZQHA010000304.1:0-5787 GCA_964592795.1 uncultured Planctomycetaceae bacterium
GCTCGATCTCAAGCTCGACCCGATCATGCCGCACGTCGCGGGCATGGGCGCCGCCGTAACGGTGGTCGACGCGAATCATGACGGATATGTCGACCTGTACGCGACGAGCAGCGCGTTCGGCGCGCCGAACGCGCTCTTCGTGAACCAGAAGGACGGCACTTTTCGCGACATGGCGGCGGAAGCCGGGATCGCCGACGTCAACGTGAAGGGCGAAGGCGTCTCGATGGGGTCGATCTTCGGCGACATCGACGGCGACGGCGACGAGGACTTGTTCGTTTACGCGTGGGGCTATCCGAAGCTGTTCCGGAACGAAGGCAACCTGCGCTTCACCGACATCACGCAAGAAGCAGGACTGCGGCGCTGGATCAACGCGAACTCCGCGACGTTCCTCGACTACGACCGCGACGGGTTCCTCGATCTGTACGTCGCCGGGTATTTCCGCGAGGACATCGACCTGTGGAACCTGACGACGACGCGGATCATGCAGGAGAGCTTCGAGTTCGCGAACAACGGCGGGCGCAAGTTCCTGTACCGCAATCTGGGCGGCGCGCGGTTCGAGGACGTCACGTCGAAGCTCGGGGCCGAGAGCACGCGCTGGACTCTCGCCGTCTCGGCGGCCGACCTCGACGGCGACGGCTGGCAGGACCTGTTCCTGGCGAACGACTACGGCAGTGAAGAGCTCTTCCTGAACCGCGGCGGCGAGCGGTTCGAGCGCGCCGACGACGTCGGCCTCTCCGGCGGTTCGAAGAGCGGGATGTGCGTCACGCTCGGCGACGTGCAGAACGACGGGCGCCTCGCGATGTACGTCACGAACATCTCGAAGGGCCTCTACCTCTTCCAAGGCAACAACCTCTGGCTGAACCGGCTCGAGGACCGCGGCTTCGTGCAGAACGTGGCCGATGGAGTCGTCGCGGACTGCGGTTGGGCGTGGGGCGCGCAGTTCGGCGACCTCAACAACGACGGTCGAGTCGATCTCTACGTCGTCAACGGGTTCTTCTCCGCGAGCCCCGACCGCGACTACTGGTACGGCATGTCGAAGGTCGCCGGCGGGATGGGTCGGCTCGCCGAGGACGCAAGCAACTGGCCGCCGATCGAGGACCGCAGCCTCTCGGGATTCGAGCGCTCGCGCGTGCTCCTGAATCAGGGCCGAGGCAAGTTCGTCGACGTGGCCGACATCGTCGGCGCGGACGACCTCTACGACGGCCGCGCGGTGACGATGGCCGACCTCTTCAATCGCGGCCAGCTCGACGTGATCGTCGCGAACCAGAAGGGGCCGCTCCTCGTGTACAAGAACTCGGTGGCGCCCGGCGCGCACTGGATCCAGCTGCGGCTCACCGGCCGGGGCGCGAACACGAGCGCGATCGGAGCGCAGGTCACGCTGTACTTCGGGGGCGAAAAGCAGGTGCAGTCCGTGGAAGGGAGCAGCGCGTTCTGCAGCCAACGCGATCGCCGATTACACTTTGGTCTGGGCACGAATGAGCGCGTCGAACGCGCGGTGGTTCGCTGGCCTTCGGGTCGCGAGCAGACCGTCGACGCGTTGAGGGTCGACGCCGTGAACCACATCACCGAACCGTGAGCTCCGCACCCCCCATCGCGACGGTCGTCGAAGCGACGCCGGCGCCGCCGCGCGTGTCCTTGTTGCGGCGCATCGATCCGCGCTGGTACTTCTCGAGCCTGCTCACGCTGATCCTCATCGTGGGTCAGTGGAAGTTTCAGATCCTCGGCGACAGCTACATGCCGTGGATGGTCGCGCTCGGAACGGCGATCGGAGCGGAGCTCGTCCTTTATCCCATGTTGCGCGGTGGATGGCCGAACATCCTCTCCGCATACATCACGGGCAACAGCGTCGCGATCCTCACCAAGCCCGAGGGGGCTCTGATCTGGCCGTTCGCTGTCGCGTCGTTGATCTCGATCGGCTCCAAGTACGTGCTCAACTACAAGAAGCGCCACCTGTGGAACCCGACGAATTTCGGGATCTGCATGCTGCTCGTGCTCGCGCCGAGCCAGGTGACGATCCTCAGCCACCAATGGGGCAATGAGATCGCGATGGTCGGGCTCATCTGGTTCGTGGGCCTGCTGACCGTCTCTCGCGCTCGCGTTCGTCACATCACGTTGACGTATTGCGGGGCGTTCGTCGTCCTCGCGTGCCTGCGCGCCTGGATCACGGGCGAGCCCATCAAGGCGGAGTTGGCGCCGATCACCGGGCCGATGTACACGCTCTTCGCGTTCTTCATGGTGACCGATCCGCGCACGGTCGTCGCGGGCAAGTGGAAGCAGATCGGCGTCGTCATCTTGATCGCGATCGTCGAGTGCGTGATCCGGCTGGCGTGCGACTTCGACAAGCTCGACGTCGACAACCCCCTGCGCGCCGCACCGCCGATGTTCGCGCTCTTCTTCGTCGGGCCGGTGATGCTCGCGCTCCAGCTGTGGCGCTCGGGCTCCGCCAGCGCGAAGCCCTAGCGCGTCAGCCCGCTGCGCGGCGCAGGAAGCGCGGGCCGCCGAGCGCTTCGCCGAGGATCACGCACAGCCGCTTGCGGGCGCGGAACATGATCATCTTCATGTTCGAGAGCCCGACCGAGAGGCGCGCGCTCGCCTCGATGTACGTCAGGCCCTGAACTTCGACGAGCTCGAGAGCGATCCGATCGCGCGCGGCGAGACGCTGCCACGCGGCGTGGTACTGGAGCAGCAAGACGACCCACGCCAGCGAGAGCGTGCGCGCGTCCTCGCGGAGCGAGGACAATTGAACCGGACCGCAGCCCTGATCGGCGGGCTCTTGCAGGCCTTCCGGAAAAGCTTGGAGGGAGGAGCTCATCCTCCGCGAGCCTTGCGCGCGGTAGAGGTTCCGCGCGATCGTCCGCGACCAGACGCGAAAGCTCGCCGGACCGCCGTCCTTGAAGCTGGGCGCATACCGGAAGATGTTCACCCACGTGTCTTGATGGAGCTCGAGCGGGTCGCGGGTCCCGGGACGGCGTCGGACGTGGTCCCGGACGTGAGCCGCGATCCACGGCATCAGGCTGTGAGACGCGTACTCGTACAGCGCGTCGAACTCCGCCGCCCCGCGCGTGTCGCGAAAGAGAGCCATCAGCGCCGTCTCCATCCGAGCCTCGAAGTCTTCGTCCGATTCGTCCGGCTCGCGGCCGAGCGGGACTCCGCGCTCCGCCAGCTGGCGCAGGACGGGGATGCTGTGGGGAACTCGGCCAGTCGCTTCGAGGGGGAGCGTCGCGTGCATGGTGGCGCGCGCGTTTGCACGGCCTGTGCCCGCGGCGAAGGATGCGCGCGACGAGCACGCAACACTCAAGCGTGGAAGGGCTTGCACCGCATGGCGCGCGAGCGCTCGGCGACTGCGCGGCCGCGAGCTCGCGGGCGACTGTTTCGAAGTCGTAGCGCTCCTCACCTTCGCCCCGGACGGCGAGATGGGCGCCGCGCTAGGATGAGACGCCCGCTCGACGCGCCTGCGCCTCCCCGGACGACGCTCGCGGGCGCCTCTCTTCCAAGTTGACTCTCCCCCCTCTCGAAGCACCCATCCAGGGCGCAATCTGGACCCCGGAGCTGATCGCACGGCTCAAGGAAGCGGCCTGGGTCTGCGCGTTCCTCTTGGCGGCCGGGTTCTTCGCCACGCTGCGCGTCGCCCTCCTCCACTCGGTCTCCGCACGGGTCTTGGGGAGGACGAGCTCCGAGCGGCGACGCGCCCGAATCGAGCCCTTGCTCGGCCGGGCCGAGAGCCTCGCGACGAGCGCCGGCATCTTCGAGGTCGCGGGCGAAGTCATCTTCGTCACACTGCTCCTGCGCTTCGTCGCTCGCGGCGAGCCGATCGGCTGGTTCTCGATCGCGATCACTTCGCTGATCACGGTGCCCATGCTGATGGTGCTGGCGGAGGCGCTGCCGACCGCGATCGCGCTGCGCCGCGGCGATCGATTGATCCTCGCGGTCCTGCCCATCTTCAACGTCGTTCAGTTGCCGCTGCGCTGGCTCGTGAACACGCTCGAGGCGATCCGCCGCGCCCTCATGCGCGTCGTCGGCTTGCGCCAGAACCCCGCGGCCTCCCGTCAGATCGTCGAAGGACTGCGCGAGGTGATCGCCGACGCGGAGATCTCCGGCGATCTGGGAGAGACCGAGCGCGAGATCATCTCCAACGTCATGGAGGTCCGGGATGTCAACGTGGCCGCGGTCATGACCCCGCGCACGGAGATCCGCGGCGTCGAGGTCGGCGGCGCGCTGCTCGCCGCCGCGCGCGCGGCGGCGGACTCCGGACACAGCCGCATCCCAGTCTACGAGGGAAGCCTCGACACCGTCGTCGGCGTGGTCACGGCGCGCGATCTCGTCGGGGTCGCCGCCGAGCGCGGCCTCGAGGGCGCATCGCTGCGACCGCTGTTGCGGCCTGCGCACTTCGTGCCGGAGACGAAGCGCGTCTCGGAGCTGTTGAACGAGTTCCGCCGCGAGAAGATCAAGCTCGCGATCGTCCTCGACGAGTACGGCGGCACGGCCGGCCTCGTGACGATGGGCGACATCATCACCGAGATCGTCGGGCACATGGAGGACGAGTTCGACGTCGACGTGCGCGAGCCGGTGCGCCGGCTTCCGGGCGGAGGCGCGGAGGTCGACGCGGGCCTTCACGTTTCGGAGGTCAACGAGGAGCTGCACCTCTCGATCCCCGAGGGCGAGGACTTCGAGACTCTCGCCGGGTTCGTGCTCTCGGAGCTGGGCCATTTCCCCCAGCGCGGCGAGCGCTTCGTGCTCGGCGGGACGGAGTTCACCGTCCTCGAAGCCAGCGACCGCCGCGTGCTGAAGGTGGGCATCCGCCCGATTCCTCAAGAGGTCGCGGGCTAGCGGCCCGCCCCCGAAGATGCCGGTCGTCCACGATCGGGCGCTGCTCTTCGCGCGCTTCCCGTTCGGCGAATCTTCGCTCGTCGTGCACGGTCTCTCCGCCGCACATGGGCGCGTGCACTGGATCGCCAAGGGCGTGTACCGGCCGACGTCCCGCTACTTCGCGGTCTTGGATCTCTTCGATACCCTCGAGCTCGAGTGGGACGCGAACCCACGGCGCGAGTTGGCCGGATTGCGAGCCGGGCGCATCGCCGTGCGGCGCCCCGGGCTCTGCAACGATCTTGCGGCGTACCATGCGGGGCTCACCGTCCTCGAGCTGATCGGTCTCGTCGCGCATCCGAGCCAACCTGAACCGGCGCTGTTCGAGTTGTGCGAGCGCGCGCTGGATGCGCTCGACACGCCGCGCCGGAGCCCGGACCTGACGCTTGCGTTGTTCGAGCTGTGCCTCCTGCGAACTCTCGGCCTCGCGCCGGCGCTCGAGCGCTGTGCGGCGTGCGGCGGTGAGGCCCCGCCCGTGACGGCGGCGACGGTGGAATCGAGCGGTCCGCGCGTCGCATTCTCCGCCGGAGCGGGGGGACGCCTGTGCCGTCGGTGCGCCGAGGAGGCGCGCTCGCACGGACGCCGAGTCGGGACGCTTCCCGTGCGCGTGCTCACCGACGCAGGCGAGCTCGTCCGCGATGGCGTGGAAGGCTCGAGCACGCTCCCCGAGGCGCGGATCGATCGGATCCGCGATTTCGTCGGACGGTTCGTCGACTACCATCTCGAACGCCAGCCGCGCACCCACCGAGCCTTCCTCTCCGCGCCCAACCGAAACGCAGCGAACCTCGCGCACGAGCCCCTCTGATCCCCTTGGCGAGTCGATTCCTCCTCATCGCGCTCACGTACTCCTGGATCTCCGTCGCCGGGGGCTGCTCGACCGTGGGGTCGTGGCTCCCGGGCGGCGCCGAACGGATTCCGGCCAAG
>CAZQHA010000305.1:0-5785 GCA_964592795.1 uncultured Planctomycetaceae bacterium
ACGTCGTGCCCCTTCTCGGGCCGCAGCTGCGCCACGTGCACCGCGACGGGCGCGTCGTGCGCGATCCCCAGCTCGCGGCGCGCGTCCGCTCGACCGTCACCGGAAAAGCGCTCGAGATCGACGCCGTTGTAGATCACGTGGACCTTCTCGCGCGGCAGACCCTCCTCGGTCACGAGGTACTCGGCCGCGCCGCGAGCGACCGCGACGTACGCGTCGGTGATCGGCGTGAGCAGGCGGTTCAGCGGCTCGACGACGGGCCGTCCGTCCGCCGAGCGCGTCTTGTGGAGCGTCGCGACGATCCCGTCGACTCGCGCGAGCCAGCCCGCGAGCCGTCCCCAGAAGAGCTTGTCGCCCGAGCCGACCGTGCAGACGACGCGGATCTTCTCGCGGCGGATGATGCCGATCAGCCGGTAGAGCACGCGCACGTCGTAGCGCGACGACAAGAGATCGCTGTAGAGCGGGATCCCGGCCGCGCGGACCTTCGGCGCCAGCTCTCCGGCCTCCTTGAGGCACGCGACGACCGGGCGGATCCGCGCGCGGTCGAATCCCCGAACGATCTCGACCAGCGCGCTCTCCTGGCCGCCGACGCGCAGGTCGGTGTTGACGAACAGCACGGGAATCCCGGTCGATCCCAGCGGGGAAACGGCCGATGGAGGAACTGGCGAGCGAGGCGCGGACACGCGGCCGATTATGCTCGCCGCGCTTCCTGGCTTACAGCATGACGAGCACACGACGCGTCCTGCACCTGATCCCGACGCTCTCGCTGGGCGGCGCGGAGCTCTTCGTCGAGCGGCTCGCGCGCGCGCAGCGAGGGTCGGCGTTCGAGCCGATCGTGTGCGCGATGCACAGGGGCGGGCCGGTCGAGGCGCGCCTCGAGCGCGCGCGCGTGCCGTGCTTCCGACTGGACGTCGAGCGCGCGTCGGTCCGCCGGCCGTGGCGCGCCGCCGCGGATGCGCGCGCGTTGATCCGCGGCGTGCGCGCGCTCGTTCGCGAGCAGGCGGTCGACGTTCTCCAGACGCACCTGCCCGACGCGGACTGGCTGGGGCTCTACGCTGCGCGGCGCGAGCGGATCCCGTGCGTGATGACGTTCCACAATCCGACGCTGCGGCCGCAGGATCGGCGCGACGGCGATCTGCGCACGCGCATGCGCCGGGTGCTGCAGTCGCGGACGTACCGGCGCGCCGACGCGCTGATCGCCGTCAGCGCGGACGTGAAGCAGGCGCTGTGCGCCGTCCCCGGCGTCCGCGCCGAGCGCGTGCACGTCGTGCATTCGGGCATCGAACCGCGCCCTCCGATCGGCGCCGCCGAGCGCGCCGAGCTCGCGCGCCGTCACGCTTCGCTCCTCGACGGACGCGCGCCGGTCTTGCTGAGCGCCGGACGGCTCGTCGAGAGCAAGGGGCACGACCTCGTGCTCGACACCCTGCCGCTGCTGTGCGCCGATCACGCGCGCCTCGCGCTCTGGATCGCCGGCGACGGTCCGTGCGCGCCGGCGCTCGCGGAGCGCGCGCGCACCCTCGGCGTCGCCGAGCACGTGCGCTGGCTCGGGAGCCGCGACGACCTGGCCGAGCTGTATCCGCTCGCCGACGTCTTCGTCACCGGCTCGCGATTCGAGGGGCTGGGCCTCGCGGCGGCCGAGGCGCAACAAGCCGGCGTGCCGGTCGCCGGCTTCGCGGTCAGCGGGCTCTCCGACGTCGTCGCCGACGGAGAGACCGGGCTCTTGGTGGCGGACGGGGACGTGCGCGCGCTCGCCGAGGCGGTCCGCGCGCTGCTCGCCGATCCGGCGCGCCGCGAGCGCATGGGAGCCGCCGGCCGCGCGCGCAGCGCGCGCTTCGAGATCGAGCACGCGGCCCGCGCGACGGAAGCGATCTACCGGCGCGTGCTCGACTGAACGTTCGACGGCCGCGCGCTCGCGCGCTCGACGTCGACGAGCGCCGCGAGGTCGTCGCGCGTGGGGATGAACAGATCGGCGAGCCGCACGCCGGTCAGCCGCCGGTACGCCATCGCCATCCACACGCCGTAGAGCGCGTAGCACACGAGCGACGCGCACGCCGCCCCGATCGTTCCGTAGCGCGGGATCCAGACGAGGTTGAGCGCGACGTTGACGGCGAACGTGACGATCGCGGCGACGGAGCCGGTCGCGGGATGCCCGCGGCTCAAGATGTCGCTGTTGCACAGGATGCCGACGTTGCCGACGAGCAAGCCGGGAAGGAAGAGCGCGAGCAAGGTCGCGGCGGAGTCGAACTCGTGTCCGAAGATGCGCGGCACGAGCACTTGGGCGGCCGCGACCGAGAAGAGCGCGAGCGGCGCCATCACGAGGACGAACGTGCGCGTCACGCGCGGGGTCACCCGCGCCGCCTCCGCCTCGTCCTTGGCCATGATGCGCGGGGCGAACGCGCGCTCGACGGATCGGCCGAACAGCTGGAAGAGCACCGCGAGCTGCGTCGCGAGCGAGTACACGCCCGTGTCCGACAGGCTGCAGTTCGCCCGCACGAGGAAGAGGTCCGCGCGGAAAAGTAGGTAGAGCGCCAGGGCGGCGGGAAACGTCTGCAGGCCGAATCCGATCGCCTCGCGGAAGAGACCTTTGTCCGCGCGGGCGATGGGACCGGTATGCCGCAGCACGACGAACACCGCGGCGACGTCCTGGACGAGGAACGAAGCGACCCAGGCGAGCAGCGCGGACGCGACGTTCGGGCCGTGCCAGTGGAAGAAGAGCGGCAGGAGCACGAGTCCGGCGATCGCCTGCAGGAGCTTGAGCGCGTTCGCCGCCCGGATCGCGCCGATGCCGGTCAGGAAGAGCGCGACGTACTGGTCGATGACGAGCAGCGGGATCGAGAGCACGGCCAGCTCGAGCGCGAAGCTGCGCTCGACCGTTCCCTCGAGGATGAACGCGGCCAGCGGCTCGCGCACCTGCCACAGGATCGCGCTCGCCAGGATGCCCGCGCCCAGCGCGACGAGCAGCGCGTTCGTCGCGACCGCCGCGGCGACCTTGCGGTCCTTCGCGACTTGCCGCAGCGCCGCGGTGCCGAAGCCGAGCCCCGCGACGACGACGGCGATACTTGGAATCAGGACGAGAAGTCCGTATTCGCCGCGTCCCTCGGCGTGGAGAACGCGCGCGAGGACCGCGGCGACGATCACCTGGACGAGCGCCTGCAGCGCCTGCGCGACGAAGGTGGAAAGGCTGTCGCGGACGAAACCCAAGTCGTAAGTCCCGGGCCGGACGATAGCGCTCGCGGTGCCTGAACCCTATCCTTCGCGGCCGTCGCGGGGCGACCGCGCCGCGAAGTTTCGGTGGGACGAGGGGAAGGAGCTCAACTCGCGCTAGCCGCGTGTCGAAAGGAATTCCCTGCGTCCGAGGTCGCTGCGCCGCGGCGGCGTCGGTTCGCTCCCCGATGATCCGCCGATTGCTACGTCCCTGGAGCGTGCTGCTCGTGCTGTGCGCGTGCAGCGCGGACTCGAAGATCCGCGTCGACGAGGCCTACACGCCGCCTCCGGCGCGTCCGGTCGAGCTGCGCAGCGAGCTCGCCGCCGGCGACGCCATCGAGGTCGAGTACAGCCGCAACTTCCCCGCGATCCAGACCTACCCGCTCGGAATCGGCGACCAGGTCGAGATCGAGGTGTACAACCACCCCGAGCTCTCGCTCGGGACGACGGTCGCGCCCGACGGAACGATCAGCTTCCACCACGTCGGGACGATCCCGGCCGCCGGCCGAACGATCGAAGAGCTGCGCGCGCGCCTGACGGAGGCGCTGGCGACGGTCGTGCCCTCGCCGATCGTCTCCGTCTTCCTGCGGCAGAGCGACGTGCGCGTCGCGCGCTTCCTCGAGCTCTTGCTCAGCCATCCGACCGGCGCCCTGCGCGAAGTGCGCGTGGGCGCCGAAGGCAGCGTCTCCTTGCCCGGGATCGGGCGACTCTCGGTCGCGGGGCTCACCGCCGAGCAGACGCAGGACCTGTGCAACCAGAAACTGCACGAGACGCTGCCGACCTTGTCGGTGTACGTCGCGCTGAAGCGCCAAGCGGGCGACGTGTTCACGGTGTGGGGCGAGGTCGAGAAGCCCGGACGCTTCACGATGGACGGCGAGCTCTCGCTGGTCGAAGCGCTCGCCGTCGCGGGCGGCGCGACCGAGTACGGCGATCTCGAGCGCGTCGTCGTGATGAGCAGCCCGGTCAACGGCGAGCCGGCGATCGCGAGCCTGTACGACGTCGACGACGCGCTCGCGCACGGCCAGTCGATGTCCGGCGTGCGCATCCGCCCGCGCGACACGGTGCTCGTCCTGCGCAACGGCATCGGCGACGTGAACGCGGCGATCGACCTCTACATCCGCCGCAACCTGCCGTTCAACATCTCCTTGAACTACCGGCTGAACCCCGATGACAAGTGAGCTCAAGCGAGATGCGCGCCGCTCGGACGCGATGCGCCGCATCGTGCGCACGCTCTTCGAGTGGCCGTGGACGGCGCTCGCGTTCTTCGTGCTCTTCTTCGGGTTCCTGCTCCTGATCGCGTACGTCTTCCCGCCGCTCTACCAGGTGCGCGCGCTCGTGCTCGTGAAGTCCGGCGCGGAGAAGTCGCCGCTCGTCTACCTGCCGATGGGCCGCGCGCCGCTCGGCAACCTCTCGACCTCGCAGGAGGACGTGAACTCCGAGGTCGCGATCCTGACGAGCCGCCCCGTGATCGAGGAGGTCGTCGACCGCAGGATCGCGCTCGGGGAGCCCGAGGAGCCTGCGACCGGCGCTCGAGCCGTGATCGAGAACTTCCAGGCCTGGTGCCGCGACGTCGGCCTGCTCCCGGTGATCGACGACCGCGAGTCGACGATCCTCGCGCTGCAGAACAACATCTCGGTCGAGCCGCAGCCGGTCTCGAACGTGATCGAGATCAGCTACCTCAGCTTCTCGCCCAAGAATGCGGCGCGCACGATCAACTTCCTGCTCGACGCGTACCTGCGCCGCCACGGCGAGACGCACCGGAATCCGGAGGCGCTCGAGTTCTTCGAGCGCGAGGCGGAGAGCTTCCGGTTGCGGCTGGCCACCGTGCAGCACGAGCTGACGCAGTTCCGCGTCGACAACGAAGGCGGCGACCTGACGCTGAAGCGCACGCTGCTCGTCGAGCGGCTCGTCGCGACGCAGCAGAAGCGACGCGCGCTCGAGAACGTGGCGGTGGGCGAGGAGGAGCTCCTGTCCGACGCCGCGCTGCTCGAGAACCGGGAGCTCTCGTCCAATCGCGAGAGGTTGCTCGACCTCAAGCTCGAGCTGGCGGAGCAGAAGCTGCTCTACGCCGAGAACTCCACGCAGATCCAAGGGATCCTGAGCCAGATCGAGATCGCCCGCAAGGCGCTCGCCGATCAGATCGAGCGCCTGAAGCGGTCGCTCGCGCACGACGAGGAGCGGCTCACCGCGCAACTCCAGGACGTCGAGCTCCAGCGCGCGAAGTACCTGCAACTCGACGCCGAGGAGAAGCGACTCGAGCAGAACTTCGAGACGTACACGGCCAAGGCCGAGGAAGAGCGCGTTTCGCAGGCCATGGGCGCCGGACAGATGGTCAGCGCGCGGGTCCTCGAGCGCGCCAGCGTGCCGGTGAAGCCCTACTTCCCGAACCGACTGATCCTCGTGATCCTCGGCGTGATCTTCGGGATCCCCGGCGCGATCGCGGCGGCGCTGCTCAAAGGCTACCTCTACGGGCGCGTCGCGTCGGTCGACGACGTCGAGGACGAGCTCGGCATCCCCGTGATCGCGTCCATCCGCCGCCGGCCGTGGTGGTCGTTCGGCAAGGGGATGCCCGTCGACGTCGTGA
>CAZQHA010000306.1:0-1655 GCA_964592795.1 uncultured Planctomycetaceae bacterium
GGTCTCAAGGCGTCCGAGAAGGTGGTCGTCGACGGCCTGCAGAAGGTGCGCCCGGGAATGAAGGTCCGCGCGACGACCATCGAGATCACCGAGGATGCCAAGAGCTCCTCGAGCTCGAGCAAGTCGAACGGCGCGGCGGAGCCCAAGAGCTCCCCGGCGACGGCGGAAGAGGCGAAGTAGTCCGTGGCCAACTTCTTCATCCGCCGCCCGATCGTCGCGATCGTGATCTCGATCGTGATCGTGATCATGGGCCTCGTGACCCTGAAGGGGCTCTCGATCGAGCAGTACCCCTTCCTCGCGCCGCCGACGATCCGCGTGACGGCGAACTATCCCGGCGCGTCCGCGGTCGCGGTCGAGCAATCCGTCGCGACGCCGATCGAGCAGGAAGTGAACGGCGTCGACGACATGATCTACATGAAGTCGTCGAACACGAGCGACGGCCGCATGCAGCTCGACGTCAACTTCAAGGTCGGCGTCGATCAGGACAACGCGAACGTCCTCACTCAGAACCGCGTGTCGTCCGCGCAAGCGCGGCTGCCGCAGGAGGTCGTCCAGCAGGGTGTCACGGTGAAGAAGATGAGCCCCAGCATCCTGATGGTGGTCTCGCTCTATTCACCGCAGAACACCTACGACGCGAACTTCCTCATCAACTATTGCGGGATCAATCTGCGCGACCAGCTCCTGCGCATCCCCGGCGTCGCGCAAGTCGATCTCTTCGGCGGCACCGACTACGGCATGCGCGTGTGGCTGCGGCCGGACAAGCTGGCGAAGCTCGGGTTGACGCCGAGCGACGTCATCAACGCGATCAAGGAGCAGAACCTCCAAGCGCCGACGGGCAAGATCGGCGGCGCGCCGTCACCGCCCGATCAAGAGTTCACGTACACGGTGAGCACGCGCGGGCGTCTGATCACCGCGGAGGAGTTCGAAAACATCATCGTCCGCGAGTCGGAGACCGGCGCGCAGATCCGCATCAAGGACGTCGGACGCGCGGAGCTCGGCTCGCAGAACTACGACTCGTTCGGACGGCTGAACGGACAGCAGGCCGGCGCGATGGCGCTCTACCTCCTGCCCGGCGCGAACCAGCTCAACGCCTCGGAAGCGATCTACGAGACGATGGAGCGCGCCAAGGAGCTGTTCCCGACCGACATGGACTACGCGATCGTGTACGACACGACGCCCGCGGTCGAAGCCTCGATCGATTCGATCGTGCACACGTTCATCGAGGCGGTGATCCTCGTCACGCTCGTCGTCTTCGTCTTCCTGCAGAACTTCCGCGCGACGCTGATCCCGCTGCTCACGGTGCCGGTGTCCCTCATCGGGACGTTCATCTTCTTCCCGATGCTGGGGTTCTCCGTGAACACGCTGTCGATGTTCGGCCTCGTGCTCGCGATCGGCATCGTGGTCGACGACGCGATCGTCGTGGTCGAGGCGGTGATGCACCACATCGAGCACGGCATGTCGCCGAAGGACGCGACCGTCCAGGCGATGAAGGAGGTGTCGGCGCCGGTCATCGGCATCGCGCTGATCCTCTCCGCCGTGTTCATCCCGGTGGCGTTCGTCGGCGGTCTCACCGGACAGATGTACCAGCAGTTCGCGCTGACGATCGCGATCTCCGTGCTGCTCTCCGCCTTCAGCGCGCTCACGCTCTCGCCGGC
>CAZQHA010000306.1:1665-5735 GCA_964592795.1 uncultured Planctomycetaceae bacterium
AAGCCCGCGAAGAAGCAAGGCGGGCTCCTCGGCAAGTTCTACGGCGGCTTCAACAAGGTGTTCGAGAAGTCGACGAACGGTTACGTCGCCGTGTCGCGGCTCTTGGTGCGGCGCGCGTTCCTCACGATCCTCATCATCGTGGGCGTCGTGTTCGGCGCGGGCGCGATCGGCAAGATGCTGCCGGCCGGCTTCATTCCGGACGAGGACCAAGGCCTCTTCGGAGTCGCGGTCCAGCTTCCACCCGGTGCGTCGTTGCAGCGGACGAGCGCGATGCTCGGTCAAGTCGAAGAGCTGCTCAGCCAGACGGAGGGCGTCGAGTCCTACGCGACGGTCGGCGGCTACGGCGCCGTCACGAGCACGTACCAGCCGAACTTCGGGACGATCTTCGTCCGCCTCCATCCGTGGGAAGAGCGCCCGGGCGAAGCCCTGCACGTGAAGGGGATCATGCGCAAGCTCGGCGCGCAGCTCGCGCAGATCCCGGAAGCGATCGCGTTCCCGTTCAACATCCCGACGATCTCCGGGTTCGGCGCGTCGGCGGGCTTCAACTTCCTGCTCCAAGACCGGAGCGGCACGCTCAGCGTCGCGCAGCTCGGCGAGCAGAGCGCGGCGTTCCTGGGAGCCGCGCGCCAACGCCCGGAGCTCGCGAACCTCTTCACGTCGTTCGATCCGAACTACCCGCAAGTGAAGGTCGACCTCGACCGCGAGAAGGCGCGCAAGGTCGGCGTCCCCGTGAACGAGGCCTTCCAAGCGATGGCGACCGTGCTCGGCGGCACGTACGTCAACGACTTCAACCGCTTCGGACGCTTGTTCCGCGTGTACGTCCAAGCCGAGGCCGACGCGCGACGCGAGCCGTCCGACATCGGCGAGGTCTACGTGCGGAGCAAGACGACGGACGACATGGTGCCGCTGTCGACGCTCGTGAACATCGCATCCGAACCCGGCACGGAGATCACGAACCGCTTCAACCTGTTCCGATCGGTCGAGATCAACGGCGTTCCCGCGCCGGGGTACACGTCCGGTCAAGCGCTCGCCGCGCTCGAGGAGACGTTCGCCGCGACGATGCCGGCCGAGATGGGCTTCGCGTACAGCTCGCTCTCGTACCAGGAGAAGGTCGCGCCGCCCGCCGGACCGACGTTCGTCATGGCGATCGTGTTCGTGTTCCTCTTGCTCGCGGCGCTCTACGAGAGCTGGCGCTTGCCCTGGGCCGTCTTGCTCGGCTCGCCGCTCGTCGCGCTGGGCGCGTTCTTCGGCGCGTGGCTGATGGGTTTCGACAACAACGTCTACGTCCAAATCGGGTTGATCATGCTGATCGGTCTCGCCGCGAAGAACGCGATCCTCATCGTCGAGTTCGCGAAGATGAAGCACGAGCAGGAGCACATGGGCATCGAGGAAGCAGCGCTCGAATCCGCGCGCTTGCGCTTCCGGCCGATCTTGATGACCGCGTTCGCGTTCATCCTGGGCGTCGTGCCCTTGATGAAGGCGACCGGCGCCGGCGCGGGCGCGCAGAACGTCATGGGCACGGCGGTGTTCTGGGGCATGCTCATCGCGACCGCCGCGGGCGTGTTCCTCATCCCCGGCAACTTCGCGTTCGTCGAGCTCCTCGGACGCAAGAAGAAGATGGCGGAGAAGACCGCGATGGCGAAGGGGGCCGCGGCGGCGACGGCGCAAGCCGAGCCGGGAAAGGCGCACTGACGTGACGACTCGCTCGCCGTTCGTCCGCGGTCTCGCGGCGGCCGTGCTCCTGGGCGCCTGCAAGCTCGGGCCCGACTACGAACGCCCCGTAGTTCCCGTGCCCGAGGGCTGGCGCGAGCTCGACGCGAGCGAGCAGGCGTCGCTCGCGAACACGCCCTGGTGGGAGCTCTTCCAGGATCCCGAGCTCGTGGCGCTGATCGGCACCGCGCTGGCCGAGAACCAGGACCTCAAGATCGCGGTCGAGCGCATCGAGGAAGCGCGCGCGTTCTACGGCTTCTCGCGCGCGGACCTGTATCCGAAGGTGGACGCGCAGGCGTCGGCCGGGAGATTGCGCGTCAGCGAGCTCGGCGTTCCCGGCATCCCCTCGGGCATCGACAACGAGGACGCGCTGTACGCCGTCGGCGGCACGGTGTTCTGGGAGCTCGATTTCTTCGGGCGCATCCGGCGCGCAAACGAAGCCGAGCTCGCGCTCGTGTACGCGACCGAGCAAGCTCGGCGCGCGGTCGTCCTGTCGCTCGTCTCGGACGTCGCGCGCGCGTACGTCGAGCTGCGCGAACTCGACCAACGGCTCGCGATCTCGCAGCGCACGGTGCAATCGCGCGTCGAGTACGTCGCGCTCGCGAAGGAGCGCTTCGACGGCGGTCTCACGTCGGAGCTCGATTGGCGGCAGGCCGAAGCCGAACTCCACCGCACCACGTCGCTGTCGCAGGACTTCGCCCGTCTGGTCGCTCAGAAGGAGAACGAGCTCTCGGCGCTGCTCGGCCGCAATCCCGGAGCGATCTCGCGCGGTCGCGACCTGGCCGAGCTGATCGTGCCGCCCGCGGTGCCCGCGGGACTTCCCTCGGCGCTGCTCGACCGCCGTCCCGACGTCCGCGCGGCCGAGGAGCAGCTCGCGTCGGCGAACGCGCGCATCGGCGAGGCCAAGGCGCTCCTGTATCCGAACATCTCGCTCACCGGCTCGTTCGGCTGGGAGAGCACCGAGCTCGACGAGCTCTTCGAGTCGCCGGCGCAGTCGTGGTCGATCGGCGCGAACCTCCTGCAACCGATCTTCAACTCCGGCCAGAATCAGCGCCGCGTCGAGATCGCCGAGTCGCAGCAGCGCCAGGCGCTGTACGGCTACGAGCGCTCGGTGCTGCTCGCGTTCCGCGAGGTCGAGGACTCGCTCGTGGGCCTGCGACAGTCGGGCCTCCGACGCGCGTCGGAAGCCGCGCGCGTCGCCGCCGAGCGCAAGGTGCTCGAGCTCGCCGAGCTGCGCTACCGCGGCGGCGTCGCGGCCTACCTCGAGGTGCTCGACGCGCAGCGCTCGCTGTTCGACTCCGAGCTCGCCGAGACGACGGCGATGCGCGATCAGCTCGTCGATTTCATCCAGCTGTACAAGGCGCTCGGCGGCGGCTGGCCGCAGTCGCAAGAGCCCGCGTCGACGGAGAACGAGCGGCCGCCCGCGAACGAAGACGAAGCACCATGAAGAAGCAACGAGGGACGAAGGCGGCGCGCAAGGAGAAGAAGGCGAACGGCGACGGCCGGCTCTCGCGCAAGCAGTACGAAAAGGAGCTCGGCAAGCTCCAAGCGCGGCTGTGCACGCTGCAGGAGTGGGTCAAGCACACCGGGCAGCGCGTGATCATCGTGTTCGAGGGACGCGACGCCGCCGGCAAGGGCGGGACGATCAAGGCGATCACCGAGCGCGTCAGCCCGCGCGTCTTCCGGCTGGTCGCGCTCCCCGCGCCCTCGGACCGCGAGAAGACGCAGATGTACATGCAACGGTACATGCAGCACTTCCCCGCCGCCGGCGAGATCGTGATCTTCGACCGCAGCTGGTACAACCGCGCCGGCGTCGAGCGCGTGATGGGCTTCTGCACCGACGCGCAGTACAAGTCGTTCCTGCAGCGCTGCCCCGAGGTGGAGAAGTACCTCGTCTCCGGCGGCATCCAGCTGATCAAGATCTGGCTCGAGGTCAGCGACGAGGAGCAGAAGCGCCGCTTCGAGGCGCGCATCGACGATCCGGTGCGGCAGTGGAAGCTCTCGCCGATGGATCTGCCGTCGCGAGAGCGCTGGTACGACTACTCGCGCGCGCGCGACGCGATGCTCGACGCGACCGACACGCGCAGCGCGCCGTGGTACGTCGTGCGATCGGACGACAAGCGGCGCGCGCGGCTCAACATCATCTCGCACATCCTCGACTTGATCCCGCACAAGAAGCTGGCGCGCAAGAAGATCAAGCTGCCCAAGCGGAAGACGAAGGGCGCGTACGACGATCAAGCCAGCTTGCGCGGTCGTCGATTCATCCCGGAGCGCTACTGAGCGGCGCCCATGAGCACCGAGCCGGGCGAGGTCGATGCTGCTCGATCCGGCGTGCTCGCGCGCTTCGTGCCCGGCCTCGC
>CAZQHA010000307.1:0-5733 GCA_964592795.1 uncultured Planctomycetaceae bacterium
TCTGGCGTGCCGCCGAAGCGCGGCGGCTCGACGCCGTAGATGCGGCACAGCTCGTCCGAGCCCTCGTAGCGGTCGGTGATCGCATCCCAGCTCCAGTTGCCGACGTGCGCGAGGCGCTGCGCCTCCTTCATCGCGCCCTCGTGCTCTCGCAAGCGCTCCTCGCTCTCGCGCAGCGACGCGGCGGACGCGCGCCGCATCCGCGCCATCGCGAGGTGCGCGCCGACGCGCGCTTTGAGCTCTCGAGCGCTGAACGGCTTCGTCAGGTAATCGTCCGCGCCGGCGCTGACGCCCTCGACGCGGCTTTCCTCTCCCGCGCGCGCGGAGAGCAGGATGACCGGAATGTCGCGCGTGCGAGCATCGCGCCGCAGCTCGCGCATCAGCTCGAAGCCGTCGAGCCGGGGCATCATCACGTCGGACAGCACGAGATCCGGGCGCTCGTCGCGCGCGACGGCGAGCGCCGCCTCGCCGTCGGCCACCGCGACGACGTCGTGATCGTCGGCGAGCAGGCGCTCGACGTACTGGCGCATGTCGGCGTTGTCGTCGGCGACGAGCACGCGCGGCCGCTGCACGTTCGCCGCGCCCTTCCCTGGCCGCGGCACGAGCAAGCCGCGCGCGGCTGCGCCTGATTCCACGTCGTCGGGCAGCCAGCGCAGCGCCTCCTCGACGAACGGGCTCGCGATCCGGCGCTTCGATGCGCTCTTTCCGCTCGCGCCGATCTGGTCGGGAGGCAAGTGCGCCGAGCCGAGCGGAAGCGTGACCTCGAAGGACGTGCCGAGATCGACCGTGCTCTCGGCGGAGATCGTGCCGCCGTGCAGCTTCGTGAGCTCGTGCACGAGCGCGAGGCCGATGCCGCTGCCCTCGTGGGTACGGCCGTTCGCGTTCTCGACGCGGTGAAAGCGCTCGAAGAGATGCGGCATCTCCGACTCCGGGATGCCGGTGCCCGTGTCCGCCACGGTGAGCGTGACATGGGTGTCCGTCGCGCGCAGCGCGACCCGGATCTCACCCTCGAACGTGAACTTGAACGCGTTCGAGAGCAGGTTGAGGACGATCTTCTCCCACATCTCGCGGTCGACGAAGACGGGCGCGTCGAACGGTCGACAGTCGACCGTGAGCCGCAGGCCCGCGCTCTCGATCGCGGAGCGGAACCCGCTCGCGAGGTCGATCGTGAACGCGCAGAGGTCGGTCGGCTCGTAGGTCGCGCGCACGCGTCCGGCCTCGATGCGCGAGAAGTCGAGCAGCGTGTTGACGAGGCGCAAGAGCCGCAGGCCGTTGCGATGCACGAGCGCCAGCTGCTCGCGGACCTCCGGCGGCAGGTCCTCCGACCCGCGGTCGAGCAGGTCCTCGACCGGTCCGAGCATCAGCGTGAGCGGCGTGCGGAACTCGTGGCTGACGTTGGAGAAGAACGCGGTCTTGGCGAGGTCGATCTGCGCCAGCGCCTCGGCGCGCTTCTTCTCTTCCTCGTACGCGCGGGCATTCGCGATCCCGTTCGCGAGCTGAGTGCGCAGGAGCTCGAAGAAGTCGAGGTAGTGCTCGTCCAGACGCAGCCGCGGGCTGACGCCGGCGACCAGGACGCCCGCCGGCTCGCGCAGCTTGTTCGAAGGAATAGGAAGGACGACGGCCGTGTGAGGAGGATCGGACCACGACCCGCGGGGCACGTGGCGGAACCGGCCCTGCAACCGATCGACGACGATCAAGGTGTCTTCCCGGACGGACTCGGCGATCGGCCAGCCGAGCTCGGGACCAGCGTCCAGCGCAACGTGGAGCGGCCGCGTGTCGTCGCCTTCGGCCGCCCCGGAGCTGCCCGCGAGCTTCGCCGTCTTGCGATCGGCATCGATCAGGTAGAGCCGCACGAACGGAAGGTCCTTGCCGTACGCCTCGAGCGTCTGCGCGGCGATCTCGCACGCTTGCTCTGCGGATTTCCCTCCGCTCGCTTGCGAGCCCAGATCGCGCAACGCCGCCACCCGGCGCTCTCCGATCACCTTCCCGGTGATCTCGTGCACGGTCGCGAGCACTCCGCCGATCCCGCTCGGCGCGGCTTCATCGGGCACGGGGCTGTACGCGACCGTGAAGTGCCCTTCCTCGAGGAAGCCGTGACGGCGGATCTCGAGCTGGAAGTCCTCGATCCACGTCGCCGGTCCCCCGCCGAACGGCGTCTCGATCAACGGCCGGAGCACGTCCCAGATCTCGCTCCAACACTCGCTGACCGGTTTGCCGAGCGCCCACGGATGCTTCGATCCCAGGATCGGCGCGTACGCGTCGTTGTAGATCGAGCAGAACGTCGGTCCCCACCAAAGGAGCAGCGGAAAGCGGTTCGCGAGCAGGCAGTTCACCTGCAGCCGAAGCGCGGGCGACCAGGACTCGACCGGACCGATCGCCGTCTGCGACCAGTCGTGCGCGCGGATCCGCCTTCCCATCTCGCCGCCGTCGACGAGGAAGATGTCGCGCGCATCGTTTCGTTCGTCCGGCGTCATCCTCTGCGCATGTGGGACGGGCGCTGCAGCGCAACTCGCGCGTCAGGGGCAATGGGGAGCGAGCATGCGAGTGAGACGTCCGCGCCCCGACGCGGCGGAATCCTATGACCACATCCGGAAACGGCCCAATACCGCGAAACCAGGAGTTAGCTCGGCGACTAGCGCCACTCGCCGCTGAGCACGAATGCGCCCCAAGTGAACGGCAGCCCCGCTCCCTGGTGCGCGTTCCGATTGCGGCGCAAGATCTCGAGCTGCGCGCCCCGCAGCGCGTCGGCCTTCGACTGCTTCTCGATCCACAGTCGCCGGTAGAACTCGCGCATCCACTCGACCGTCGATGCATCGTCGACGGCCCACAGCGACATCACGAGCGAGCGGGCGCCCGCAATGTGGAACGCGCGCTGCAGGCCGGCGAAGGCTTCACCGCCGTGCTCCGTGCCGAGGCTCGGCTGACATCCGTTCACGACCGCGAGATCGCACGCCGACAAGTCGAGTGACGCGACGTCGAGAACCGTGAGGAGCCCGTCGTCGACCGAGTCGGCCGCCGGCAAGTTGGCGCCGGCGCACGCGAGCGCGGACGAGCGACCGGATCCGAGGATCTCGGCGTGCTCCGGATCGTCGAACAGGTCGTCGGGATCCGGCGCTCGACGTCGTTCGAGCAGCGAGGGCAGCTGCTGGCCGGACAAACGGCCGCGCGTGGCGATGTGCACGTGGCGGCGGCCAGGCATCTCGCGCACGAGCGCGGGCTCGGTCGCGAAGCCTTCGCGGAGCTGCATCACGCGCTCCGTCCCGCCGTGAGCGGATGCGAAGAGCTCGGAGACGACCGTGGCTTCGCGCCCCGAGAACCGCAGCGCTTGGAACGGGCCGCGGGACGCGGGCGGCTCGTCGGATTCGAGGTCCTCCTCGTCCGGCACGGGTCGCTCTCCGCGCAGGTCGTAGTCGACGTCGCCGACCACGAGCGCGCCCGCATCGCTCGGGTTCGCTCGCGAACCCTCGGCGGCGGCCGGCGCTCCGGCCTGCACGTAGACGAATCGATGGTGCTCGACGAGGTAGGACCGATCGTCCTGGACGATCGTCTCGAGCGGAAGCGTCGCCAGGAAGCGATCGGGCGACACGAACACGTCTCGCGCGCCGCCGAGCGACGGTACGAGCGGCGTCCAGAGCACTTCGAGCAAGCGCGAGCTCGCCTCCTCGAACGCCGTGCGACCCACGGACGTGACGACCGAGAGCGCGCGCTGCGTCTGCAGCGACTCGAGGAACGCGCGGACGCTCTGCTCCACGACGTGCGCCGGTCCCAGGTCGACGCGCTCCGCGGGCTCGATCCCCGCGCGCGAGATCCACGCCGCGAGCCGAGGCTCCGAACGCCGACCGGGCGCGACGACGCGCGTGCCGTCGAGCGTCGCGGGCGAGTACACACCGTGGACGAAGAAGTCGACGAGCACGGCGCCGTCGGGCGGCGCGGCGCTCGCGACCGCCGGATCGGCGCTCGCGGTGAACGCGCGGCCGTGCTCGGCTTCGCGCGCTCGCAGCTCGCCGATCTTGCGATCGTGCGCGGCGCGGTCGGCGAGCTCGACGCGCGACAGCTCCGCCAGGAGCTCCGCGTGCACGCCCCGCAGCTCGGCCAGCGGAGCGCTCGCGACGGCCGAGTCCCCGAGCAGGCTCGACGCGAGAAACGCTTTCCATTCACGGACGGCGCCGTAGGCGGATCGATCGTCGGCGGGCGCGAACCCGACGAGCAGCTCGAGCATCGCTCGCCGTCCGGCGATCGAGCGCAGGCGATCGCCGTCCGAGAGCGTCCAGCGCGAACGCACGCGTTCCTCGCTGGCCGCGCGCGCCGCGCTCGACAGGCGCTCCCACGCCGCCTTGCGCCCACCGGCGTCGGCCAACGTGATCACGAGGAGCCGCAACGCTCGCTGCGCGCTCGGATGCTCGCTCCCGAAGACCTGCGCGCGCGCCGCGACCGCGCGCTCGAAGAGCCCTCGCGCGGCGTGGAGATCCCCCTCGGCGCGCGCGAGCGTCCCCAGATCCTCGAGCGCCGCGCACGTGAGAGGGTGCTCCTCGCCGAGGGACTTCTCGAGGCTCGCGAGCGCGCGTTCGAAGAGCGGCTTCGCGCGGGCGACCTTCGACTGCGCTCGCAAGCACGCGCCGAGCTTCCCGGCGGCGACGGCGGTGCGCGGGTGGTCCGGACCGAGCCGCTTCTCGAGGAGCGCGAGGACACGGTCGTAGAGAGGCTCCGCTTCGACGTCGCGCGCGCTCCCGTGGAAGAGATCCGCGAGCTGCGAGACGAGATCGACCGCCAGCGGATCGTCCGCGCCGAGCGCGCGCTCGCGGATCGCGATCCCGCGCTCGAGCAGCGATTCGGCTTCCTCGTCGTCGCCCATCCGCGCGAAGAGCGACGCGAGTCGGCCGAGGATCGCGGCGACGTCCGGATGATCGCCGCCGCGCGCCTTCTGCTGTGCGACGAACACACGCTGCAAGAGCGTCCGCGCGTCTCGGTATCGTCCGCGCTCCTCGAGCAGCGCGGACATGTACTCGAGCGCGCGCAGCGTCGCCGGATGCTCCGGACCCAGCTCCGCCTCGCACACGGCGAGCGCGTGCTCGAGATGCGGCTCCGCGTCCCTCACGCGGCGCTCCGCGAGGAGCACGGCGCCGAGCCACATGCGCGTGATCGCCGTCTCGGGATCGTCCGGCGGAAGGAGCTTCGCGCGCGTCGACAGCGCGCGCTCGAAGAGCCCGAGCGCGCGGACGTACTCGCCCGCGGCGTACAGGAGCTCGCCGAGCGATTGCAGGCTCTCCGCGGTCTCGAGGTGCTCGCCGCCCAGCGCCTGCTCGCGGATCGCGAGAGCGCGCTCGAGCGAGTTTCGCGCGCCGTCCAATCGTCCGAGGACGAGCTGCGCTTCCCCCAGGTGAACCAGGTAGCGCGCGACCCGCGCGTCGCGCGGACCGAACACCTTCTCGCCCGAGAGCGCCGCGCGCTCGAAGAGCTTCGCCGCGGGCTCGGTCTCGCCTATCCGCATCCGCAGCACGCCGAAGTCGTCGACGCTCTGGATCGTCGCGGCGTGCTCGGCGCCGAGGTGCGTCTCACGGATCGCGAGCGAGCGCTCGAGCACCGTGCGCGCCTCGTCGAGGCTGCCGAGCTCCTGGAGCACCTGCCCGAGCCGCGTGAGCACGACCGCGTTCGCCGTGTGATCCCTGCCGTGCGCCTTCTCGCGGATCGCGAGCGCACGCTCGAGCGCCGCGCGCGCGCCCGCGCGATCGCCGCCCG